>NZ_LN679998.1:0-10759 GCF_000953675.1 Paraclostridium sordellii
ATGGATATAGTTTCTTTATGGGAAAAAACATTACAACTTATAAAAGGGGAATTATCACCCCCTAGTTTTAATGCTTTTTTTAAACAAATAAAGCCATTACAAATACAATCAAATACATTAATACTACTAGTTCCAAATGATTTTACTAAAGGCATATTAGAAGATAGATATTTAAATTTAATAGAAAGCTCTGTTAACCAACTTTCATTAAAAAAACATGACATAAAATTCGTTTTAAGTGAAGATGATGTTAGAGGTTTAAATAAAAACCACGATATCGAAGAAGACGATAATAAACTAAAAAAGAACTATCCTAATCTAAACCCTAAATATACTTTTGATACATTTGTCATAGGAAATAGTAACCGTTTTGCTCATGCTGCATGTGTAGCTGTAGCAGAAGCTCCAGCTAGAGCTTATAACCCATTATTTTTATACGGTGGTGTTGGTCTTGGAAAAACACATCTTATGCATGCAATAGGACACCATATAATGGAACAAAAAAAAGACCCAAAGGTAGTTTACGTATCATCAGAAAAATTTACAAATGAACTTATAAACTCTATTAAAGATGATAGAAATGAAGAGTTTAGAAATAAGTATAGAAATGTAGACGTTCTTTTAATAGACGACATACAATTTATAGCAGGTAAAGAAAGAACTCAGGAAGAATTTTTCCACACATTTAACTCTTTACATGAAGCTAATAAACAAATAATTATTTCTAGTGATAGACCTCCTAAAGAGATTCCTACTTTAGAAGATAGACTTCGTTCAAGATTCGAAATGGGGCTTATAACAGATATACAAGCTCCAGATTTTGAAACTAGAATGGCTATACTTAGAAAAAAAGCTCAAATGGAAGATATTGACGTCCCAAATGAGGTTACTGTTTATATAGCTAAAAATATAAAATCAAATATAAGAGAATTAGAAGGAGCTCTTACTAGAGTTGTAGCTTATAGTTCACTTACTAATAAAACTATATCTTTTGAACTTGCTTCAGAAGCTTTAAAAGATATAATATCAACATCGAAACATGAAGAAATAAATGTAAATAGAATAAAAGAAAAAGTATCTTCAGTTTTCTCTCTTAAAATGGAAGATTTTAATTCAAAGAAAAGAACAAGATCAATTTCTTATCCAAGACAGATAGCAATGTATTTATCTCGTGAACTTACAGATTTATCTTTACCTAAAATAGGTGAAGAATTTGGAGGAAGAGATCATACAACAGTTATTCATGCCCATGATAAAATAGCTAAGGATATAGAAAACAATGAAGATTTTAAAGAAAAAATAAATAAAATTATATTAGATTTAAAGGGATAAATTATAAACAATTTATATGTGGATAGTACGTTAATTAAATGTGCATATATTTTTTTGCCACAAATATATACATAATATCCTACAAGAACACACAAAGATATTAACATTTTGTACACATGTTGATATCTTTGTATTTATTTTGATTGAGATACTTATCCACTTTATCAACAGCACCTACTATTATTACTACTATTTTTTTTATTTTATTTTTGTATATAATCACATAAGGAGGTTATCCACAATGAAGATAATTTGTAATCAAAAAATACTCGCACATAAAATAGGAATTGTACAAAAAGCCATTAACGGAAAAACAACTTTAGAGCTTCTAAAAGGAATTTTATTAACAGCAAAAGAAGATCGTATTAACTTAACAGGATATGATTTAGAAATAGGAATAGATACTTATGCACAAGCTGAAGTAATAGAAGAGGGAGAAATCGTAATAAATGCTCGACTTTTTGGGGATATTATAAGAAAATTACCAGATACATTTGTTGAAATTGAAACAGATTCTGATAATAACGTATATATAAATTGTTTAAACTCTAGATTTAAAATAAAAGGTGATTCTGCAGTAGAATATCCTAAATTACCAGATGTAAATAAAAACGAATTATATGACATTCCTCAAGATTTATTAAAAAATATGATTAAACAAACTGTATTTGCAATATCTCAAGATCAAACAAAACCTATATTAATGGGTGAATTATTAGAAATAGGAAATGGAAATATAAGCTTAGTTGCTATAGATGGATATAGACTAGCTGTAAGAGCAAGTGAATTATCGGGTGTAGAAGAAGATGTAAAGGTTATAATACCAGGTAAAACACTGCATGATGTAAATGGATTACTTGCATCTGAAGGAGATTTTATAAAAATAGGATTTGATGAAAAAAATGCTATTTTCATCATAAATGAGACAAAAATAATAACAAGATTATTAGAGGGTGAATTTATAGATTATAAAAAACTTCTACCTAGAGAATATGGAGTAAGAGCTAAGGTAAATACAAAGGAACTTTTAAATAGTATTGAAAGAGCTTCTTTATTATCTCAATCAGAAAAAAATAACTTAATAAAGTTATCAATAAGAGATAATTCAATGGCTATAACATCTAATACAGAAAAAGGGAATGTGTATGAAGAAGTTTCAATAGAATTAGAAGGAGATTACTTAGATATAGCTTTTAACTCAAGATATTTCTTAGAAGCATTAAAAGTTATAGATAGTGAGGAAATATTTATAGAATTTACTACAAATGTTAATCCATGTATTATAAAACCAGTTGATGGAACTAAGTATACATATTTATTACTTCCTGTAAGAATATCTTCTAATATATAAATTAAAATCAAACCCAACTGAAAAAGTTGGGTTTTTATGATATAATATATTTTTAAATATATGTTAACAATTAAGAGTATAAGAAATTTATTTAATATATATTTGATATAATAAAAGGAGGGTGAAAAATGCTTGAGATAAAGATAGACTCTGAATTTATAAAGTTAGATCAGTTTTTAAAACTAGTAGATATAGCATCTACAGGTGGACATGCTAAATTCTTAATTCAAGAAGGTCTAGTTAAGGTTAACGGAGAAATAGAGACTAGAAGAGGCAAAAAATTAAGATCTGATGATATAGTAGAAGTTGAAGGTAACACAATAAAAATACTATAAAAGGGGTGCCCTTTGTGTATTTAAATAGCTTAAATTTAATTAACTTTAGAAATTATGACGCTTTATATTTAGAGTTTAATCCCAAAATAAATTTGCTTATAGGGAAAAACGGACAAGGAAAGACTAATATTGTTGAGGCTATATATTTATTATCATTTGGAAAATCTTTTAGAACCAATAAAGATAAAGAGATGATTAAATTTGAAAGTGAGAATTTATATATAGGCGGAAATTTTATAAAACATGATAGAAATAGTCTAATAGAAATAGGAATTGGTAAAAATAACAAAAAAGGCATAAAAATAAATAAAATAAATATAGAAAAAATTTATGAATTATTAGGGAATTTAAACGTAGTCATATTTTCTCCAGAGGATTTAAGACTTGTAAAAGAAGGCCCTAAAGAAAGACGGGTTTTTATAGATAAGGAGATTAGCCAAATTACTCCTAAATACTATAATTATCTTACAAATTATAATAAAATCTTATTTCAGAGAAATAAATTACTAAAAAGCAGTTATGTAGACCCTGATTTAATAGCCGTTTATGATGAAAGCTTAGCTAGGTATGGAAGTTATATATATATATTAAGGCGAGAATTCATTAAAAAAATTGCGGATATATCAAGTAAAATGCATAAAAAACTTACTAACGATTTAGAGAATTTAACAATAAAATATAAAAATCAAATCAATCTTACCGATGAAGATACTGTAGATACAGTATATGAAAAATTCTTAAAAAAACTTATAGATAGTCGACAACATGATATAGATACTCGAACTACTAGATTTGGAATTCATAAAGATGATTTATTGATTTGTATAAATGGATTAGATGTTAGGCTTTATGGTTCACAAGGACAACAAAGAACAGCGTCTATTTCACTAAAACTTTCAGAAATAGAACTGATAAATAATGAGGTAGGAGAATATCCTATTTTATTATTAGATGATATTTTTAGTGAATTAGATGAAACTAGGCAAAAACTATTAGTAGATAACTTAGATAAAGTTCAAATGTTCATCACAACAGCAGAAGCTTCTCACAAAAAAATATTTAATACTGAGAATACTACTATTTTCAATATTGAAAAAGGAAATGTAATTAGTATAGAGAATGGAGGGAACTAGATGAAACAAGAATACGGTGCAAGTCAGATACAGGTATTAGAAGGATTAGAGCCTGTAAGAAAAAGACCTGGTATGTACATAGGATCAACAGGACCGAGAGGTTTACATCATTTAGTTTATGAAATTGTGGACAACAGTATAGACGAAGCTCTAGCTGGATATTGTTCAGATATATATGTTTCTATAAATGAAGATGGAAGCATATTTGTAAGAGATAATGGTAGAGGTATACCTGTAGAGGTGCATCCTAAGACTGGTAAATCTACACTTGAAACTGTTTTAACAGTTTTACATGCTGGAGGTAAATTCGGCGGTGGAGGTTATAAAGTTTCAGGAGGTCTTCACGGAGTTGGGGTTTCTGTAGTTAATGCATTATCAGAATGGTTAGTTGCAGAAGTTCATAAAGATGGAAAAATTTATAGTCAAAGATATGAAAAGGGAGTTCCAACTTCAGATATTAAAGTTGTTGGAGAAACTAAAGTAACTGGAACTATAGTACAATTTAAACCAGATGCAACTATATTTGACGAAGTTGAATATAAATATGAGACATTAGAATATAGATTAAGAGAATTAGCATTTTTAAATAAAGGTGTTAAGATAGTTTTAGAAGATAAAAGAGAAGGTCAAGAAAAGGTAAAAGAATTCCACTATGAGGGTGGCCTAATAGAATTCGTTAAGCATTTAAATAAAACTAAGACTGGAATTCATCCAGATATAGTTTATATCGAGAAAAAAGTAAAGGACTACATGGTAGAGGTAGCTTTACAGTATACTGACGGTTATACAGAGAACATATATTCTTTTGCCAACAACATAAATACTCATGAAGGTGGTACTCACCTAAGCGGTTTTAAGACTGCTATGACAAAAGTAGTAAATGATTATTCTAGAAAAAATGGAATCTTAAAAGAAAAAGATGCAAATCTTTTAGGAGAGGATATAAGAGAAGGTCTTACGGCTGTTATATCTATTAAGCTTCCAGAACCTCAATTTGAAGGGCAAACTAAGACTAAGTTAGGAAACACTGCTGTAAGAGGTGTAGTAGACAGTGTAACAGTTGAAGAAATAGGATCATTCTTAGAAGAAAATCCAACAACTGCTAGAATAATAGTCGATAAAGCTTTAAGAGCTCAAAGAGCTAGAGAAGCTGCTAAAAAGGCAAGAGAATTAACTAGAAGAAAGAGTGTATTAGAAAGTACGTCTTTACCAGGAAAGTTAGCTGACTGTGCAGAAAAAGATCCTGCAAAAAGTGAAATATTCTTAGTCGAAGGGGATTCTGCCGGAGGTTCTGCTAAACAAGGTAGAGATAGACATTCTCAAGCAATATTACCACTAAGAGGTAAGATACTTAATGTTGAAAAATCTAGATTAGATAAAATATTATCTTCAGATGAAATAAGAAATATGATAACAGCATATGGATGTAGCATAGGTGATGATTTTGACTTAGAAAAAGCTAGATATCATAAAATTGTAATAATGACCGATGCCGACGTAGATGGTGCTCACATAAGAACATTATTACTTACATTCTTCTTTAGATATATGAGACCTCTTATAGAAAATGGGTATGTGTACATAGCACAACCACCTCTATACAAGGTTAAAAAGCAAAAGAAGGAATACTATGTATATTCAGATCAAGAGTTAAATACTTTATTAGAACAACTTGGAAGAACTGGAATAGAGCTTCAAAGATACAAAGGTCTTGGAGAGATGAATGCAGAGCAACTTTGGGAAACTACTATGAATCCTGAAACAAGAACTTTATTACAAGTATCTATAGAAGATGCAGCTATGGCAGATGAGATATTCTCAATGTTAATGGGTGATAAAGTAGCTCCAAGAAAAGAGTTTATAGAAGAAAATGCTAGATATGTTAGAAATTTAGATATATAAGAGAGGGGATGAGTGTTAATGGATGAAAATAATAGAATACTCCCTATTGAAATAGGACACGAAATGAAAAAATCGTATATTGATTATGCGATGAGTGTTATAGCTGGACGTGCCCTTCCGGATGTAAGAGATGGACTTAAGCCAGTTCATAGAAGAATATTATACTCAATGAGTGAATTAAATTTAACACCAGATAAGCCATATAGAAAGTCTGCACGTATTGTTGGGGACGTTCTTGGTAAGTACCACCCACATGGAGATAGTGCAGTTTACTTAGCAATGGTAAGAATGGCACAAGATTTCTCTACTAGAGGACTTTTAGTAGATGGACATGGTAACTTTGGTTCTGTAGATGGTGACTCACCAGCTGCAATGCGTTATACTGAAGCAAGAATGAGTAAATTAGCTCTTGAGTTATTAAGAGATATAGATAAAGAAACAGTTGATTTTATACCAAACTTTGATGAGTCTTTAAAAGAACCATCAGTACTACCATCTAGATTCCCTAATCTTTTAGTTAACGGATCTAATGGTATAGCAGTTGGTATGGCAACATCTATACCACCTCACAACTTAGGAGAGGTAATAGATGCTACAATACATCTTATAGACAACGAAGAGTGTAGTATTGAAGATTTAATGCAATTTATACAAGGACCAGACTTCCCAACTTCTGCAATAATAATGGGTAAAGAAAATATAGCAGAAGCTTATAGAACCGGAAGAGGTAAAGCTAAGGTTAGAGCAAGAGCTTACATAGAAGAATTAGCTAAAGGAAAACAACAAATAGTTATAACAGAAATACCATATCAAGTAAACAAGGCTAAGTTAGTTGAAAAGATAGCTGAGTTAGTTAAAGATAAAAAGCTTGAAGGAATCTCAGATTTAAGAGATGAGAGTAATAGAAATGGTATGAGAATAGTTATAGAACTTAAAAGAGATGCTAATGCAAATATAGTATTAAATAAGCTTTATAAACATTCTCAAATGGAAGATACATTTAGTATAATAATGCTAGCTTTAGTTAATGGAGAACCTAAGGTATTAAACTTAAAACAAGTTTTATATCATTATGTACAACATCAAAAGGATGTAGTTACACGAAGAACTAAGTTTGACTTAAATAAAGCTGAGGCAAGAGCACATATATTAGAAGGTTTAAGAATAGCATTAGATAACCTTGATGAAGTTATAAAACTTATAAGAGGATCTAAGACTACTCAAGAAGCTAAGGATGGATTAATGGATAGATTTAATCTTTCTGAAGTACAAGCACAAGCTATCTTAGATATGAGACTACAAAGACTTACAGGTTTAGAGAGAGATAAGATAGAAGCAGAGTATGAAGAACTTCTTAAGAAAATAAATAGATTAAGAGAAATATTAAGTGATGAAAGATTACTTATGAATGTTATAAAGCAAGAATTATCAATAGTAAAAGAAAACTATGCTGATGAAAGAAGAACTGAGATAAGACATGCTGAAGGCGAAATAGATATGAGAGACCTTATAGAAAATGAAGAAGTAGCAGTAACTCTTACTCACTTTGGATATATAAAGAGAATGCCTATAGACACTTATAAGAGTCAAAATAGAGGTGGAAGAGGTATATCAGCACTTACTACTAGAGAAGAGGACTTTATAAAAGAATTAATAACTACTCAAACTCATAGTAGATTACTATTCTTCACAAATAAAGGTAGAGTATATAGATTAAATGCATATGAGATACCAGAAGCTAAGAGACAAGCTAAAGGTTCTGCTATAGTTAACCTATTACAATTAAATAGTGATGAAAAAATTGCCACTATGATTTCTATCGATGATGCTAGTGATTCACAATACTTATTATTAGCAACTAAAAACGGAATAGTTAAGAAGACTAAACGTGAAGAATTTAAAAATATAAATAAATCAGGATTAATAGCAATTGGATTAAGAGAAGATGATGAATTAATTGATGTTAGAGTAACTGATGGAAGTGAAGATGTTATATTAGTTACAAAAGGTGGTATGTCTATTAGATTTGATGAGAATGATATAAGACATATGGGAAGAACAGCTATGGGAGTTAAAGGTATAACTTTAAATAAAAATGATAAAGTTGTTTCAATGAATCTTTGTAGTGAAGGAACAGATTTACTAGTAGTTAGTGAAAATGGATTTGGAAAAAGAACATCAATTGAAGAATACAGATCTCAAATAAGAGCAGGTAAAGGTATAAAGACTTATAATATAGCAGATAAAACAGGAGATATTGTCGGAGCTCAAATGGTAAATGAAGATGATGAAATGATGATAATAAATTCTGATGGAGTATTAATAAGACTTAGAGTAAATGAAATATCTTTATTTGGAAGAGTAACAAGTGGCGTTAAGCTTATGAAGACTAATGATGAGGTAAATATAGTTTCAATTGCTAAAATAGAGATGGAAGAATAGGGTATACAAACCCTATTCTTTTTGTATAATTATGGATATAATAAATATATAAATTAGAAAGGAGTTGTTATTTTATGAGTAAAAACAAAGGTAAATACTTTTTATTTGGATCAATTATTGGATTTTTACTAGGATTATTTTTAGCACCTAAAAAAGGATCTGAGTTAAGAAAAGAAGCTAAAGAAAAAATGGATGAAATAAAAGAGAATCCAAGAGAAGTTTTAGATGGAACTATAGAAACTGTAAAAAATAAAATTTCTAATATTGTAGAAGACTGTGATATAGACGATGTAAACATAGTTGAAGATGAAATAATAATAAGTAAGACTTTTGAAGATGAGGGAGATAATATATAATGGATGCAGTGGGATGGCAAATAGGAGCTATTTTATTTGGTGTATCAGCACTAATAATTGCAATATATTTAGCTAAACTAATCAATAGTGCAACTAAAGTTGTTGAAAAAACATACAAAATAGTAGATTATAATGAAAGATACATCCACGAAACTATAGAAAATGTTGCCGCTATTACAAAGAGCACAGATGATATAGTAAGTTTAGCTAGCGGAATAACTAATATAACAAAAGCATTTAAGTTTTTCAAAAGGTAAATAAGGAGGTATAGTTATGTCTGTAAATATTGAATCAAGATTAGATAATAATTTTTGGAATGTAGGAATTGATGGAGAGTTAGATGTTGCTGGGGCAGATAAGGTAAAAGAGCATCTTAATGGGTTAATAGAAGATAAACCAATGGATGTAAAGATTGACTTTACAAACCTAGAGTACATAGATTCTACAGGTTTAGGAGCTCTTATAGGAGTACTTAAAAGATTAAAAGTGAATGAGAAGGATATATATATAATAAACGCTAGAAAAAATGTAAAAAAGATATTTACTATAACAGGATTAGATAAAATATTTAAAGTGGAGGGATAAGTTTTGGAGCTAGAGACTATAAAAATGGAAGTTACAGCAAATCCAGAATATGTAAGCATTATAAGATTGACAGTTTCTGGAATAGCTAATAAAGTAGGCTTTTCGCTAGATGATATAGAAGATATTAAAGTAGCTGTATCAGAAGCATGTACAAATGCAATAAAGCATAGTTTAGATGATAAGTTCTTAGTTGAATTTTCTATACTAAACAATGGCTTATCAATAGAAGTACAAGATAAAGGCACAGGATATGATGTTGATTCATTACAAGAACCAGATTTGGCAAATCCTAAAGAAGGTGGATTAGGGTTATTTATAATAAAGACTCTAATGGATGAAGTAAATACGATATCGAATACTGATGAAGGTACAACAATAAAAATGACTAAATATTTAGGAGTTGGTATTTAATGAGGAACGTAGCTAATGCTACAAGCTATATGGATATGGAAACTAAAGAATTGTTTAATATATATAGCAAAGATAAAAATGTAGAAATAAGAAATATTCTTATAGAAAGACATATGTATTTAGCAAATATATTAGCTAAAAAATATATTAATAAAGGTGTAGATTTCGATGATATATATCAAGTTGCATCTTTAGCATTAATATATGCCATAGATCGATATGATATTGAAAAAGGCTATGAGTTCTCAAGTTTTGCAACACCTACAATTATAGGTGAGATAAAAAAATACTTTAGAGATAAAGTATGGACAGTTAAAGTACCAAGAAGAATACAAGAGTTAAGTAAGAAGATAAGTGAAGCTAAATTATTTTTAGAGCAAAAAAATAAAAGAAGCCCAAAGGCTATAGATATAGCTAATTACTTAGGATGTAGCGAAGAAGAAGTTCTAGAAGCTATAGAAGCTTCTTATGGATACCAACCTATGTCACTTGACACATCTAGTAATGATGACTCTGATGATAAAGAAATAACATTAAAAGATAAAGTTGGACAAGAAGAAACTAGTTTTGGAAATATAGAAAATATGGATTTTATTAATAAATTTATAGAAACTTTAAATGAATTAGAGGTAAAAATATTTAAAGATAGATTCTTCTTAGACAAGACACAATCAATAATAGCTAAAGAATTAGAAATCTCTCAAATGACTGTTTCCAGGCTAGAGAGAAAGATTATTGAGAAATTAAAAAAAGAATATGAAAAGAATTTATAAAAAAATAAAAAAAGTTTTTAAAAACTGTTGACTTACTGTTTATAAGGTAGTATAGTATTACTTGTCCTTAAGAAAAGGGCAAACATGAACTTTGAAAATTAAACAGTAGGTTAATTATATAAATTCTTTTTTAAAGAAT
>NZ_LN679998.1:10859-68026 GCF_000953675.1 Paraclostridium sordellii
CAGAAGTTAAGCTCTTTAGCGCCGATGGTACTTGGTGGGAAGCTGCCTGGGAGAGTAGGACGTAGCCGCGTAGTCTTTTTTTATTTGGAAGAAGCACAGTTTAAGACTGTGCTTCTTTTATTTTTATAGGTTTCACGATAAACATCACAAGTAAAACATATAATATTGTAGTCTATTTAATATAATCGCACATAAAGGATTGGGTTATATGCATATAAATTATAAAAATGATATAAGGTAGGTGCTTAAGTATGAAGTTATATGGTAGTAGTAAATTAAGAAATGTAGCTGTATTAGGACATAGTGGATGTGGAAAAACAAATTTGATTGAAGCTATGTCATACATTTCAAAAAATACAAATAAAATGCCCAAGTTAACTGATAAGGTTAATATGACATATAATATGAACTTAATTCCTATAGAATATAATAATTATAAATTTAATTTATTAGATACACCAGGATATTCTGATTTTACAGGTGATGTTATATCTGTAATAAGTGCTAGTGATGTAGCAGTTATCGTAATTGATGCGACTACCAATATTCAAGTTGGAACAGAAAAATCATTAGAATTGACTGAAGGATCTATACCTAAGCTTATATTCATAAATAAAATAGATAGTGAAAAGTCTATTTATAAAAATATAATAGTAGAGTTACAAGAAAAATATTGTAATAAAGTTATACCTATGTATATGCCAGTTTATGAAGATGGCAAATTCAAAAAGTTACATAATATATTTGAAGATATGTCAGAGTTATGTGATGATTTTAAACAAGAAGCGACAGATATAAAAGAAAGTTTGATGGAGTTAATAGCTGAGACAGATGATGAGTTGTTAGAAAAATATTTTAGTGGTGAGAAATTAAATGAAGAAGATATAAAAAGAGGTATAACTGTTGGTATACAAAATGGAGATATTATACCTGTTATATGTGGATCAACTATAAATAATGTTGGAACTGAAGAAATGCTTAATATAATGTCAACTTATCTAGATAAAAATTATAGATTTGTAGAAAATGAGATTTTTAAAGGCATAGTATTTAAAACTATGGTAGATCCATTTATAGGTAAAATGTCATATATAAAAATTGATCAAGGAACATTGAATAAAGATACAGATATATATAATTTGAGTAAGAATCAAAAAGAAAAAATACTTAATATATATACAATGAAAAATGGAGAGTTAGATGAAGTACAGTTAGCCAATTCAGGAGATATTGTAATTATAACAAAGGTAAGTTCTCTTCAAACTGGAGATTGTATATCTACAAAATCTACTGAAGAAGTATATAAATTTATTAATATACCAAAACCTCAGATTTACTTTGCAATAGAGGCTAAAAATAAAGGCGATGAAGATAAAATTAGTTCAGTATTAAATAAAATTTGTGAAGAAGATCCTACTATAATTTGGAGTAGAAATGTAGAAACAAAGCAGGTTTTAATAGGAGGTCAAGGTGAACTCCATATAAATGTAGCTAAATCTAAAATGAAAGAAAAATTTGGGCTAGATGTAGATTTAGTAGATTTAAAAGTAGCTTATAGAGAAACTATAAAAGGAAAAGCGGATGTTCAAGGAAAACATAAAAAACAATCTGGTGGACATGGGCAGTATGGAGATGTAAAAATAAGATTTGAAAGATCTGCATCTGAATTTGAATTTAAAGAAGATATATTTGGAGGATCAGTTCCTAAACAATATATACCCGCAGTAGAAAAGGGAATAAAAGAATCTATGATTAAGGGAGTATTAGCAGGATATCCAGTAACAAATATAAAAGCTACTCTTTATGATGGTTCGTATCATGATGTTGATTCATCAGAAATGGCTTTTAAAATGGCGGCAAATATTGCTTTTAAAAAGGGTATAGAACAAGCTAATCCTATACTTTTGGAACCTATAATGAAGTTAAAGATAGTAGTTCCTGATGAGTATATGGGAGATGTTATAGGAGATATAAATAAAAAAAGAGGTAGAATTTTAGGAATGGAACCTACTAATAATGGAAAACAAATAATATATGCAAATGCTCCACAAGTAGAAACTTTTAAATATGCAATTGATTTAAGAGCTATGACACAAGGAAGAGGATATTTTGAAATGGATTTAGATAAATATGAAGAAGTACCTAGTCAGATAGCTCAAAAAATAATTTTAGAAAGAAATAAGAAATAAAAATAAGACCTTAAATACTTAGTATTTAAGGTCTTATTTTTATTTCTTATTGTAAAGTTTCAAGTTAAATATGCATACAATGAATCAATACAAATTAGAAAATATATATTGTTAATATAAAAAGCTAGTAAGTAAGGGGGGGCATTAGTGTATTTTGATAAGTTTACAAAGTCAGCACAAAGTGTCATAGATTCAGCTATTCAAAGTGCAAGAGATATGGGTCATCAAGTAGTTGGAACAGAGCATTTACTTCTTGGACTAGGAAAGGTAAGAGATAGCACTTCTTGCAAAATTTTAAACCAATTAGGGGTAGATAGTGAATACTTAAGTCAAAAAATTATTGATATATATGGAATAGGTATAAATGATAATAGTGATGACATATTTTTAAGTCCAAGAAGTAAGGATATATTAGATTCAGCATTTTTATATGCAGATAACTTTAATAAAGAACTTGTAGGTACAGAGCATATATTGCTTGCACTTTCTCAAGAAAGTAATAGTATTGCATATAAAATTTTAGAGAAAAAAGGAGTAAATAAGGATAAAGTAACTAATGTAATATCTGAAAAAATAGGTATAGATATTAGTGAGAGCAAAAATAGAGGAGGAGAAGAAAAGAAAAAAGATCAGCCCAAAATTCCTACTTTGCAAAAGTATGCAATAAATTTAAATGAATATGCTAAAGAAAATAAAATAGACCCTTTAATAGGAAGAGATAATGAAGTTGAGAGGATTATACAGATTTTAAGTAGAAGAAGTAAAAACAATCCTATATTAATTGGAGATCCAGGAGTTGGTAAAACTGCTATAATTGGAGGATTAGTAAATAAAATAGAGAAAAAAGAAGTGCCAAAATATTTATTTGATAAAGTTGTATATAACTTAGATATTGGAGGGATGTTAGCTGGAGCTAAGTATAGAGGAGAATTTGAAGAAAGGATAAAAAAAGTTTTAGAAGAAGTTAAGTTGGCTAATGACATAATATTATTTATAGATGAAGTTCATACTATTGTGGGAGCAGGAGCAACAGGTGAAAATTCAATGGATGCATCAAATATATTAAAACCAGTTTTATCAAGGGGGGATATACAGATAATAGGAGCAACTACCATTGATGAATATAGGAAAAATATAGAAAAGGATATAGCTTTAGAAAGAAGACTACAACCTATATTAATAGAAGAACCGACTAGAGAAGAAACTATAAAAATTTTAAATGGTTTAAAAGAAAAATATGAAAAACATCATAATGTAAAGATAACAGATGAAGCAATAATAGCAGCTGTTGATTTATCAAGTAGATATATAACAGATAGATATTTTCCTGATAAAGCTGTAGATATAATGGATGAATCAGCTTCTAGGATAAGAATGAAAAAAGAAAAATCACAAAAGGTAAAAAATGTAGTATATAGTGATATAGTTGCTGAAGTTGTAGGTCTTTGGACAGGTATACCTGTAAATAAACTTATGAAGTCAGAATGCGAAAGATTATTGAACTTAGAAAATACACTACATCAAAGGGTTATAGGTCAAGATGAAGCAATTAATGCAATTTCAAAAGCCATTAGAAGATCTAGGGCAGGGTTAAAAGATCCTAAAAGACCTATAGGATCATTTTTATTTTTGGGGCCAACAGGAGTTGGGAAAACTGAGCTATGTAAAGCTCTAGCAGAAGCAAACTTTGGAGATGAAAATCAGATAATTAGAATAGATATGTCAGAATACATGGAAAAACATTCTGTGTCTAGATTAATAGGATCTCCTCCAGGTTATATAGGTTATGATGATGGAGGTCAACTAACAGAAGAAATTAGAAGGCATCCATACTCTGTTGTTTTATTCGATGAAATAGAGAAAGGTCATGAAGATGTTTTTAATATATTACTACAAATATTAGATGAAGGTAGATTAACAGATTCAAAGGGAAGAACTGTAGATTTTAAAAATACTGTAATAATAATGACTTCTAATATAGGAGCTACATCAATAAAGAAAGAAAAGAGTTTAGGGTTTAAACCTAGTTGTAATGAAATTGAAATTGAAGAATCAAGTTATAAAATTATGAAAGACAAAATAATTCAAGAGTTAAAAAATAAATTCAGACCGGAGTTTATAAATAGAGTAGATGATATAGTTGTTTTTCATAAGTTAAGTTTAGAAAATTTATATGATATAGTTAAGTTAATGATAAAGCAATTAGTAGATAGATTAAAGTCTATGAATATAGATATAGATGTACAAAAAGATGTAATTGAATTTATAGCTAAAGAAGGATTAGACTTAGAATATGGAGCAAGACCTTTAAAAAGGGCTATACAAAAAGAGATAGAGGATTCTTTATCATATGAAATATTAAGTGGATATATAAATCAAGGTGATAATATTATTGCAAAAATTAAAAGCGATAAAGTAGTATTTGAAAGAAAACTAAAAGAAATATGAGGGAGCTTTAAATAAGCTCCTTTATATTTATAAATTTAACATATTAATCACTATATATGTTAAAATTAATACTAGATAAAAAATTTACATAAGGGTGAGTTTATAAATGGCAAAGATAAAAACTAAATACGTGTGTCAAGAGTGTGGATATGAAAATAGCAAATGGCTAGGAAAATGTCCAGAATGTAGTAATTGGAATACTTTTGTAGAGGAAATAGAAGAAAAACGTTCTAAGTCTAATAAGGAAGTATTTATTATAGATAAATCTTCATCTAGACCTTTAAATATAAACTCAATAGAAACAATAAAGGAACAAAGATTTTCTACATGTATAAATGAGCTAGATAGAGTTTTAGGTGGAGGAGTTGTAAAAGGATCATTAGTATTAGTTGGAGGAGATCCAGGGATTGGAAAATCTACACTACTTATTCAAGTGTCAAGTAATGTAGCTAATAGTGGGAAAAAAGTATTATACATATCAGGTGAAGAATCTGCATCTCAAATAAAAATGAGGGCTCAAAGATTAGGGATTAAATCCGATAATTTATATATATTTGCTGAGAATAATTTAAGCATAATAGAGGCTCATTTAGAAAGTGTTAATCCAGATTTAATAATTGTTGACTCAATACAAACAGTCTTTAGTCCTGAGATTACATCAGCTCCAGGTACTGTTAGTCAAATAAAAGAAGGTACATCAAGATTTATGAAAATTTCTAAAAAAATGGGTATATCAACCTTTGTAGTTGGACATGTAACTAAAGAGGGTGCTTTAGCTGGTCCAAAAGTATTAGAGCATATGGTAGATACTGTGCTTTACTTTGAAGGAGAGAGGTTTAACACATATAGATTAGTAAGAGCTGTTAAAAATAGATTTGGATCAACCAATGAATTAGGTGTATTTGAAATGAGAGAAATTGGACTAGTTGAACTAGAGAACCCATCTAAAATTCTTATATCAGAAAAACCTAAAGATGTAGCAGGGTCAGTAATTATTTCAACTGTAGAAGGAACTCGTCCTATGCTACTAGAATTACAAGCTCTAGTTTCACCAACAAGTTTTGGTATACCTAAGAGAACAGCAACAGGAGTAGATTATAATAGAGTATCTTTATTAATGGCTGTTTTAGAGAAAAGAGTAGGTATGCAAATACAAAATCAAGATGTATATATCAATGTAGTTGGAGGAATAAAAATAAATGAACCTTCAATAGATTTAGGAATAGTTATGTCAATAGCATCTAGTTTTAGAAATATACCTATAGATGGTAATGTTGCTATAACTGGAGAGGTTGGACTTACAGGAGAAATAAGAGCTGTAAGTTTTATAGAAAAGAGAATTGCTGAATGTAAAAAATTAGGATTTACAAAAATAATAATTCCAAAGAGTAATCATGAAGCAGTAAAAGATATAAAAGGTATAGATATATGTCCTGTTGATAGTGTAAGACAAGCTATAAATATAGTATTAGGAGGAAATAGATAGTATGAGTGATTTTTTTAGTGGGAAAAAAGCAATAAGTACATTAAAAATGATATCTCCTGGTACTAGTCTTAGACTAGGTATAGACCATGTTTTAAAAGCTAAAACAGGTGGTCTTATTGTTATAGCTGATGGTGATGACGTAATGAAAATAGTAGATGGAGGTTTTCAGATAAATGCTGAATACTCTCCTGCATACTTATATGAACTTGCTAAAATGGATGGGGCTATAGTATTAAGTGGGGATATAAAAACTATACTTTATGCAAATGCACAGCTTATTCCAGACTATTCTATAGAAACTAGTGAAACAGGAACTAGACATAGAACAGCGGAAAGAGTAGCTAAACAAACAGGGTCAATAGTAATAGCTATATCACAGAGAAGAAATGTTATAACTGTCTATCAAGATGATAAAAAATATGTAATAGAAGATATATCTAAAATATTCACGAAAGCTAATCAGGCATTACAAACGTTAGAAAAATATAAAGCGGTTTTAGATCAAGCTATAATAAGTTTAACTGCATTAGAATTTAAGGACTTAGTAACTTTATATGATGTAATACTTGTAGTTCAAAAAATAGAAATGGTTATGAGAGTTACAAATATAATTGAAAAATATATAGTTGAACTAGGTATAGAAGGAACATTATTAAGTATGCAGGTTGATGAATTAATGGGGACAACTAAAATTGATCAAAATCAAATTTTAAAAGATTATAAAAGAAATGATATGACTTTAGCTGAATTTAAGAAAAAGATTATATCATTATCTTCAGAGGAATTATTAGATTTAGCTAATATAGCTAAAATGATTGGATATACTGGATTCACAGAGAGTATGGACATGCCAGTTAGACCAAGAGGATATAGAATTTTAAATAAAATTCATAGGTTACCAAGCACTATAATAGAAAATCTAGTAAATTACTTTGAAGATTTCCAAGATATATTAGATGCCACTACTGAGGACTTAGATGATGTTGAAGGTATAGGTGAAATAAGAGCTAAGTATATAAAAAATGGACTTATAAAAATGCAAGAATTATCGCTTATTGATAGACACATATAGAACATTGAAATAACTTTGTTCTTGAATATAGTTATTAGTTTGATTATAATAAGAAAATATTAAGGAAAAATATAGGGGGTGAAAATTTGTTATCAAAAATAATAAGAGTAATGATAGGAATCTTAGGATTTGCTGTAGGTATGACGACTTATATATCATCAGCTAGAAACTTTCCTGTACTTTCATTTGGATCAGAATTATATGGATTTATAGGTTCAATAGTAATTGGGTTAGTAATAGGATTCATGTTTTATATTTTGGGACCTTGGATTATGAATAAGTCTAAAAAAATAGCAAAAGACATGGATAAGGAAATATCAAAATATCCCCAGACTGATATAATATTAGGAAGTATAGGATTAATAGTAGGTCTTGTTATTGCATATTTAGTCAGTCAATTGATATTATCACTTAACATACCTATAGTAGGAAATTTATTATCACTATTTACATATGTATTTGTGGGTTATTTAGGGATAAGAATTGCACTTAAAAGTAAAGATGACATATTTAACTTAAATAAACTAACAAGATTAGCACCAAATAAAGATAAGGGAACTAAAAAAGAAAAAAGTATACCACCTAAAGTTTTAGACACTAGTGTCATAATTGATGGTAGAATAGCAGAAATATGCCAAACTGGGTTTATAGAAGGTAAGCTTGTAATACCAACTTTTGTGTTAGATGAACTAAGACATATAGCTGACTCATCTGATGATTTAAAAAGAGTTAGAGGTAGAAGAGGTTTAGATATACTAAACATAATACAAAAAGAGCTGAATATAGAAGTAGAAATAAGTACTAAGGACTTTGATGATATAGCTGAAGTTGATGCTAAGTTATTAAAACTAGCAGAAACACTTGGAGGTAAAGTTGTAACTAATGATTATAACCTAAATAAGGTTGCCCAAGTTCAAGGTGTAGAAGTTCTTAATATAAATGAATTAGCAAATGCTATCAAGCCGGTAGCTATACCTGGAGAATATATGATAGTACAAGTTGTAAAAGAGGGTAAAGAATCAAATCAGGGTATTGCATACCTTGATGATGGAACTATGATAGTAGTTGATGGTGGAAAGAAATATATGGGAGAAACTATAAGAGTTTTAGTAACTTCTGTATTACAAACACCAGCAGGAAGAATGATATTTGGAAAACCAAAAGCTGATTAAACTTAAGTCTTCAGAACTAAATTCTGAAGGCTTTTTTAGTTTTTATAAATATATACTAATATCTATATGATAAAATATAAATAAATTATTATTAGAAAATAAAGAGGTGATAATGTGAATGGAGTTATAATAGTAGCAGCTGGAACAGGAAGTAGAATGAAAAAAAATATAAATAAACAATTTATTAAATTAGATAATAAAGAGATTATAGCTTATACAATAGACAAGTTTTATATAAATAATGAAATAGATGATATCGTTGTAGTAATAAAAAAGGATGAGGAAGATTATTTTAAAGAAAATATATTAGAAAAATATAATTTTAAAAATATAAAAATAGCTTATGGCGGAGAAGAAAGACAAGATTCAGTGTATAATGGAATTCAAAAGCTTGATAAAAACTGTGAAGTTGTTTTAGTGCATGATGGGGCAAGACCTTTTGTAACTGAGGAAATAATAAATAATTCAATCCAAGAAGCTAAAAAGCATAATGCAGTTGTTGTTGGAGTTAAAGTAAAGGATACTATAAAAGTTGTTGGGGAAGAAGGAAATATAGTAGATACCCCAAATAGAAAGTATTTATGGTCAGTGCAAACTCCACAAGTTTTTAAATATGATATAATCACAAAAGCATATGAAAATGCATATAATGAAAATTATTACGGAACAGATGATGCAATGTTAGTAGAGAAAATAGGATATGATGTTAAAATGATTGAAGGATCATATGATAATATAAAAATAACAACACAAGAAGATTTAAATTTTGGAGAACAAATATTAAGAAAATAGAACTAACGGAGGATAATTATGAGAGTAGGAATGGGTTATGACGTTCATAAATTAGTTGAAAATAGAAAGTTAATATTAGGCGGAGTTGAAATACCACATGAGAAAGGCTTGTTAGGTCATTCAGATGCAGATGTATTACTTCATGCGATAATGGATTCTATATTAGGAGCGTTAGCATTAGGAGATATAGGTAAGCACTTCCCTGATACAGATGAAAAATTTAAAGGTGCAGATAGTATGAAACTATTAGAACATGTATATAATTTAATAAAAGAAAAAGGTTATGTTATAGGGAATTTAGATGCTACTATAATAGCTCAAGCACCAAAGATGGCACCTCATATACAAGACATGAGATTTAATATAGCAAGAGTGCTAAATACAGATATAGATAATATAAATGTTAAGGCTACAACAGAAGAAGGATTAGGATTTACAGGTAATAAAGAGGGAATTTCTTCACAGAGTATATGTTTACTAGTTAAGATTGACAATAATAAATAATTACTATAAAATGATATTAAATAAATTGAAAATACTAAAAGCTAAGAAGAGGAATAGTAGAAAACAAAATTTTTTACAGAGAAGAAGTAATAGGTGAGAGCTTCTATAAATTTAATTTCGAACCAGCCTTAGAGCTTAAGAGCGGTAAAAAGTTCTTACGGTAAGGACCGTTACATCCTACAAAGAGAATTAATATATTTTATGTTAATTAACTAGAGTGGTACCGCGGAAATATAACCTTTCGTCTCTATATAGAGATGAAAGGTTTTTTTGATTATAAATAAAAAATAGGAGGAAAATTTATATGAAAATGTCAAAGATGTTTATGCCTACTTTAAGAGAGGTTCCAGCAGATGCAGAAATAACTAGTCACCAATTGATGATGAGAGCTGGTATGATAAAGAAAATGTCATCAGGGGTATATAACCAGTTACCTATGGGAATAAGAGTTTTCAAAAAAATAGAAAATATAATAAGAGAAGAATTAAATAAAAAAGGATGTCAAGAAATATTATGTTCAGCATTAATCCCAGCTGAGTTATGGCAAGAATCTGGAAGATGGGATGTAATGGGAGCAGAAATGTTTAGATTAAAAGATAGAAACAATAGAGATTACTGCTTAGGGCCAACACATGAAGAAGTTTTTACAGATATAATAAGACAAGAAATTACATCATATAAACAATTACCTTTAAACTTATATCAAATACAAACTAAATATAGAGATGAAAGAAGACCAAGATTTGGAGTTATGAGAACTAAGTCTTTTACAATGAAAGATGCATACAGTTTTGATGTTGATGAAGCAGGTTTAGATAAATCATATCAAGATATGTATGATGCATATACAGAAATATTTAGAAGATGTCAGTTAGAAAATAGCCCAGTTCAAGCTGATTCAGGAGCTATAGGTGGTTCTACTTCAGCAGAATTTATGGTTAAATCTCCTGTTGGAGAAGATGAAATAGTATTCTGTAGTGGATGTGATTATGCAGCTAATATAGAAAAAGCTCATTCAGTAGATGATTTAAAAGCTAAAGAAGAAATGAGAGAATTAGAGCCAGTTCATACTCCAGGAGTAACTACTATAGATCAATTATGTGAGTTCTTTAATACTACAGCAGATACTTTTGCTAAGACTTTAATATATGAAGCTGATGGTAAAATAGTCGTTGTTTTAGTAAGAGGAGACAGAGATGTTAACGAAATTAAGGTGGCTAATGCTATAGGTGAAGTTATAGAATTCGATTTAGCAAGAGAAGAAGTTGTAAAAGAATTAACTAATGCAGAAGTAGGGTTTGCTGGACCTATAGGAATGAAAGCTGATTATATATTTATAGACAAAGAGGTTGCAGAACAAAGTAATATAGGTGTAGGTGGAAACAAAACTGATTACCACATAAGAAATGCTAACTTTGGAAGAGATTTTGATGGTGTAGTTGGAGATTTCAGAAATGTTCAAGAAGGCGACAAATGTACTTGTTGTGGAGCTAAACTTGAAATAGCTAGAGGGGTTGAAGTTGGTCATATATTCAAATTAGGAACTAAATATTCAGAAACTATGGGTGCAAATTTCATAGACAAAGATGGAAAGAGTAAACCAATTGTTATGGGATGTTATGGAATAGGAGTTGAAAGAACAGCTGCTGCTGTAATTGAACAACACAATGATGAAAATGGTATCGTATGGCCATTATCGATAGCTCCATATCACGTAGTAGTAGTTCCAGTTAATATTAAAAAAGCAGAGCAAATAGAAGCTGCTGAAAAAATATACAATGAGTTACTTTCTATGGGCGTAGAAGTATTATTAGACGATAGAGATGAGAGAGTAGGAGTTAAGTTTAAAGACTCTGAGTTAATAGGTATACCTATGAGAATCACAGTAGGTAAGGATATAACTGATGGCAAGGTAGAATTTAAATTAAGAAAAGAAGCTGAAAAAGAGTTAATAACTTTAGAAGAAATAGCTGATAAAATAAAAGCTGAATTTATAAAAAATGAGGTAAAATTAGGATAGTTTAAAATTTAAATAGTATATATAATCCACTAAGTTATTAACAATTTTAATAAAATGTGGATATATATACTATTTAATTTTATATAAAAATAAATTTATCCACAGAAAAAAGTATAGTAAATTATAGCATTTATATTATAAATATGTCATAAATTTGGTATTATAATATATAGAACAAATTTTAGGAGGTAAGATTATGAGTGTTAGAGTAAGATTTGCTCCAAGTCCTACTGGATTTGTACATATAGGTAGTTTAAGAACGGCTTTATACAACTACTTATTTGCAAAAAGAATGGGCGGAGAATACATATTAAGAGTTGAAGATACAGATAGAACAAGAATCGTTGATGGTGCAATAGAGAACATGTTAGAAGCTATGGCATGGGCTGGCGTTAATCATACAGAAGGTGTTGTTTTAGGAGAAAATAAAGAAATAACC
The DNA here is from genome assembly GCF_000953675.1 of Paraclostridium sordellii. NCBI lineage: Bacteria > Bacillati > Bacillota > Clostridia > Peptostreptococcales > Peptostreptococcaceae > Paraclostridium > Paraclostridium sordellii. Next base: position 22,982 of record NZ_LN679998.1, read on the forward strand.
CAAGTTGGAGAATATGGTCCATATATACAATCAGAAAGATTAGATATATATAAAGATTATATACAACAATTATTAGACAATGGAAAAGCATACTATTGCTTCTGTTCAAAAGAAAGATTAGATGAAGTTAGAGAAAAGCAAAAAGAAGCTGGAGAAACTCCTAAATACGATGGAAACTGCAGAAACTTATCAAAAGAAGAAGTAGAAGCTAAATTAGCTGCTGGTGAAGAATATGTAATAAGATTAAAATTACCTGAAAATCATGTTATTAAATTCACTGACTTAGTAAGAGGAGAAACTGAATTTAATACTGATGAATTAGATGATCAAGTGTTAATAAAAACAGATGGATTCCCAACATATCACTTTGCAGTTGTAATAGATGATCATCTTATGAAAATAACACATGTTATAAGAGGAGAGGAATGGATATCATCTACTCCAAAGCATGTATACTTATATGAAGCATTTGGATGGGAAGCTCCTACATTTGTGCATCTTCCAAATATACTTAACAAAGAAAAGAAAAAGTTAAGTAAGAGACATGGAGATGTTGCAGTAGAAGACTTCAAGAAAAAAGGATACTTACCAGAAGGATTAGTTAACTACGTTGCACTAGTTGGATGGTCTCCAGATGATAACCAAGAGTTATTTACAATGAAAGAATTAGAAGAGCATTTTTCAATTGAAAGAGTATCTAAGAGTGGTGGAGTATTTGACACAGATAAGTTAAACTGGGTTAATCAACATTATATAAAAGATGCTTCAGATGAGTATATAACTGATTTAGCTATACCATTCTTAATAGAAGCTGGATATATAACTGAAGAAGATGCTAAAAATAGATATGACTTTGTAAAAGACATGGTATCTGTTGTTAAAGAAAAATTACAATATGTAAAAGAAGTAACAGAACATGTAAATATATTCTTTGGTGATAAGGTAGAATTAGAAACTGAAGAATGTAGAGAATTTTTAAAGCTTGAGCATATACCAACATTAATAAATGCACTAGAAGAAAAAATAGGTGCAGCAGAAGAAATAAATGAAGAAGCATTTAAAGCTATGTTAAAAGAAATTCAAAAAGAACATGGAATAAAAGGTAAAAACTTATTCATGGGAACAAGAATTATATTAACTGGTCAAATGCATGGACCAGATTTACCAAAAGCAGCAGCTGTTATAGGTAAAGATATGTGTCTAAATAGAATTAAATATGTAAAAGAAAATTTATTATAAAAATAAAACCCTATCTTAAATAGATAGGGTTTTATTTATGTAGGATTTTGAAGAAAGATTATACTTAAAAAATAGAGGGATTTCAAATATAAAAACTTAATATATTTTTAAGAATATTAGGAGGTTATACTTATAAAAAGATATATAAGTGTAATTATTTTTTAGTATATTTTTAGGAGGAAAGTATGAATATAGAGATTAAGGATATAAAGGAGGATTTAAATCATCTGTGTCAAGAATATATAAATATAATAACTAAAATGAAGGATGAAGATATAATTAATAGTGATTTATATGATAAATGCACATCAAGTAAAATTGATTTTTTGGAAAAGACTAAAAGTTTATAGGTAAATAATAAGTTTCTTTATAAATTTACTAGGGTATAATAGTAGTACTATTAATTAGAGTAAATATAAATTATAATAGATTATATGGTTAGTTTTAGAATTTTAAACATAACAGTGAGGTGAATAGAATGAAGTTATACAATACGTTAACAAGAACAAAAGAAGAATTTGTTCCAATTGAAGAAGGAAAGGTAAAGATGTATGTATGTGGACCAACAGTCTATAATTTTTTCCATATAGGAAATGCTAGACCTTTTATAATATTTGATACATTTAGAAGATACTTAGAATATAGAGGATATGATGTAACATATATTCAAAACTTTACAGATGTTGACGATAAGATAATAAAAAGAAGTAACGAAGAAGGCATAACTCCTGAGCAAGTTGCTGATAAATATATAGATGAATACTTTAAGGATGCAGATGGATTAGGTATAAAAAGAGCTACAGTACATCCAAGAGTTACTGAAAATATAAATGAGATTATTGAATTTATAAAAGAGCTACAAGAAAAAGGATATGCATACGAAGTAAATGGAGAGGTTTACTTTGACACTCAAAAGTTTGAAGGTTATGGTAAATTATCAAAGCAAAATCAAGAAGACTTAGAAGCTGGGGCTAGAATAGAAGTTAATTCTCAGAAAAAACACCCAATGGATTTCGTTTTATGGAAACCTAGAAAAGAAGGTGAGCCAGGATGGGAAAGTCCATGGAGTGTAGGTAGACCAGGTTGGCATATAGAATGTTCAGTAATGTCTAAGAGATACTTAGGGGATACTATTGATATACATGCTGGAGGTCAAGATTTAGCATTCCCACACCATGAAAATGAGATAGCTCAAAGTGAAGCAAGAAGTGGAAAAAAATTCTCTAATTACTGGATACATAATGGATATATAAATATAAATAATGAAAAAATGAGTAAATCTAAAGGAAACTTCTTTACGGTTAGAGATATAGCTGATAAATACGACTTAGAAGTTGTAAGATTCTTTATGTTATCTGCTCATTATAGAAATCCAGTTAACTTTAGTGATGAAATGTTATCTCAAGCAAAAGCAGGACTTGAAAGACTATATAATACTAAAGAAAAATTAGAATTTACATTAAGCAATTTAAAAGAAACAAATTTAAAAGAAAATGAAAAAGACTTATTAAAAGAATTAGATTCATATAGAGAGAAATTTATAAATGCTATGGATGATGATATAAATACAGCAGATGCTATAAGTGCTATATTTGAGTTAGCTAGATTTATAAATTCAAATGTAAATGAAGAATCATCAATAGAGTTTGCTAAAAAATGCTTATCAGAGTTTGAAGAATTAACAAATGTATTAAATATTGTTAATAAAAAACAAGATGAGGTTTTAGATGCAGATATAGAAAAATTAATACAAGATAGAACTGATGCAAAGAAAAATAAAAACTTTGCTTTAGCAGATGAAATAAGAAATAAATTATTAGATATGGGTATCATTTTAGAAGATACTAGACAAGGAACTAAGTGGAAAAGGGTGTAAAAATGGAAAATATAAACTTAGCTACAGTATCACCATTGGTACTTGCTTATTTAGGGGATACTGTATATGAATCACGCATAAGAGAGTATCTGATAAATAAGAATGTAAATAAAAAAGTAAATGATTTACATAAGACAGCTATAAAATATGTAAAAGCTAAGGCGCAAGCTAACGTAATCCTAACTATAGAAGATTCTTTAACAGAAGAAGAACATAGAATCTATAAAAAGGGACGTAATCAAAAATCTCATACTACACCTAAAAATGCAGATATTATAGACTATAAGAATGCAACAGGATTTGAGGCGTTAATAGGTTATCTTCATATGAAGAAAGATTATGATAGAGTTGAAGAAATAATAAAAAGAGCGATTGAAATAACAGAAGAGAGCATGTAATTTTATGGGGCTATCTCTAAAAAGAGATTAGCCCTTTTTTACTGTAAAAGAATTCTATTTAATTTGATAGACTCCATTTTTAGACAAAATAAGGTATAATTATATAATAAACTATTAAGGAGGTATACTTATGAAAGTTAAAGTAATAGCACATACACCAGAACCAGAAAAGGTGATATCAATGGCTGCTAAGTTATGCTACTCTTCAGTTGGAGTAGATGAAATAGAGCAAAACTTAACGGATGAAAGTGTAGAAAAGTTTTTAAATATGTTAATAAATATAGGACATGAATCTCCATTAGAGCATGTGTCATTTACATTTGCAGTGGAGGGAATATCTAGAAGTTGTTCTCATCAAATTGTTAGACATCGTATAGCAAGCTTTTCACAACAAAGTCAAAGATATGTTAAGCTTAATCAGTTTGAATATATAGTTCCTCCTGAAATAGAGCAAATAGAGGAAGCAAAAGAAGTATTTATAGATGCAATGAATAAAGATCAAGAAGCATATGATAAATTAGTGGATATATTATTTGAAAAACACTATAATAATTTAATAAATTGTGGAAAAAATGAAAAAGAAGCTAAAAGAAATGCAGAAAAGAAAGCAATAGAAGATGCAAGATATGTATTTCCTAATGCATGCGAGACAAAAATGGTATTTACTATGAACACTAGAAGTTTATATAACTTCTTCCATCATAGATGCTGTGAAAGGGCTCAATGGGAAATAAGAGAATTAGCTATTGAAATGTTAAGACAAGTTAGAGAAATAGCTCCTATATTATTTAAAAATATAGGCCCTAAGTGTGTAACAGGACCTTGTCCAGAAGGTAAAATGACATGTGGAGATATAGTACAAGTAAGAGAAAGATTTAATAATTTATAGGCGGTGAAGAGTTTGGCAAACATAGAAGGTAGAAATCCAGTTATAGAAGCTATAAAAAATGATAGAGAGATAGATAAAATTATGATAGCAAACGGAGCAAAAGAAGGCTCTATAAAAAAGATTGTTGCTATGGCTAAAGAAAAGAATATAGTAATTCAATATGTAGATAGAAATAAATTAGATGAAATAAGTACTAGTCATTCTCATCAAGGAGTAATAGCTAATGTAAGTGACTATAGATATTATGAATTAGATGAATTAATTAAAAGTGTAGAAGAAAAAGGTGAAGACCCATTTTTTATAATATTAGATGAAATAACAGATCCTCATAATTTAGGATCTATAATTAGAACTGCTGATGCTGTAGGAGCTCATGGGGTTATAATACCAAAGAGAAGATCAGTTCATATTACACCAACAGTAGCAAAGGCATCTGCTGGTGCAGTAGAATATGTTCCAGTATGCAAAGTAACTAATATTGTTAATACTATAAAAACATTAAAAGAACATGGAATGTGGATTGCAGCAGCAGATATGGATGGACAAACATTCTATGAACAAAATCTAACAGGACCTATAGGATTAGTAATAGGAAGTGAAGGATTTGGAATATCAAGATTAGTTAAAAAGAATTGTGACTTTACTGTTAAAATGCCTATGGTAGGAAATGTTACATCATTAAATGCGTCAGTAGCAGGAAGTATTCTTTTATATGAAATCTTCAAGCAAAGAATGGGTGTAAAATAGGTAATGAAAAGAAAAATTAATCATTATCTAATAATTGATGGATATAATATTATAAATGCATGGGATGATTTAAAACATATAGCAATAGATGATTTAGATGCGGCAAGAGAGAAATTAATTAATATTATTATTGAGTACGCTGAGTTTTCAGGTCAAAAAGCAATAGTAGTATTTGATGCGTACAATGTAAAAAACTCTATGGAAAAAGTAGAGAAAAGAAAGTATATAACAGTAGTTTATACAAGAGAGCATCAAACTGCAGATAGCTATATTGAGAAGTTAATGACATCATTATCTAAATATGATGTTGTTAAAGTAGCTACAAATGACTATGCAGAACAGCAAATAATTTTAGGTAAAGGTGCATCAAGATTATCTGCAAGGGAACTAAAATTAGATGTTGAAGAAGCTAAAACTAAAATGAAAAGTAAACAAATTACATCAGAAAGAAAAATTCAGAGAAATTGGTTAGAAGATAGGTTAGATGAAGAAACTTTGTCGAAACTTGAGAACATTCGTAGAAACCGTTGAAAATACTAACTTTTTTAACTTATAATATACCTATGAAGTTAAGTAATGGGGGAGATAAAAATGTTAGTAGCTAAAGAAAAGGGTTTTGAGTTTGTAAATAATGCTCAGCAAGATGAGTACGAAATAGTATTAAAAGCTAATAAAGGGGATACAATAGCACTGGAGTATATAATTACGAAATATAAAAACTTTGTTAAAGCAAAGGCAAAGTCATATTTTTTAGTTGGAGCTGATAAAGAAGACATAATACAAGAAGGTATGATAGGTTTGTATAAAGCAATAAGGGATTTTGATGGAAGTAAAACAAATTCATTTAAATGCTTTGCAGAAATATGTATAACAAGACAAATTATAACTGCAATAAAAACTGCAACAAGACAAAAACATATACCTCTTAATTCATATGTATCTTTAAATAAGCCTATATATGATGAAGAATCTGATAGAACGCTATTGGATATAATAGCTACAAGTATAATAACTGATCCAGAAGAGCTAATAATAAGTAAAGAAGAGCTTAAAAACATAGAATCAAAGATGAATGAGATTCTAAGTAAATTAGAGTTAGAGGTTTTAGAATTATACTTAAATGGCAAGTCATACCAATACATAGCTGATAAATTAGATAGAGATGTAAAATCAATTGATAATGCTCTACAAAGAGTCAAGAGAAAATTGGAAAAATATCTTGAAAACAGAAATAATTAATAGTAAAATACTTAGCATAAGCTTAATGTAAGCATTAACAAATAAAACTAAAGGAGGAATTCAAAATGGCTAAAGCTAAATTTGAAAGAAGTAAGCCACACGTTAATATAGGAACAATAGGTCACGTTGACCACGGTAAAACTACATTAACTGCAGCTATAACAAAAACATTATTCGATAGATATCAATTAGGAGAAGCAGTAGATTTTGCTAACATAGATAAAGCTCCAGAAGAAAGAGAAAGAGGAATCACAATATCAACTGCTCACGTTGAATATGAAACTCCAAATAGACACTACGCTCACGTTGACTGCCCAGGACATGCTGACTACGTTAAGAACATGATAACAGGTGCTGCTCAAATGGACGGTGCTATATTAGTTTGTTCTGCAACAGATGGACCAATGCCTCAAACAAGAGAGCATATATTATTATCAAGACAAGTTGGTGTACCATACATAGTAGTATTCTTAAACAAATGTGATATGGTAGACGATGAAGAGTTATTAGAGTTAGTTGAAATGGAAGTTAGAGACTTATTAAATGAGTACGAATTCCCAGGAGATGACACTCCAATAGTAAGAGGATCTGCATTAATGGCATTACAAGATTCTTCTTCAGAGTGGGGAGATAAAATAGTTGAATTATTCGAGCAAATAGACGAATATATACCAGCTCCAGAGAGAGATGTAGATAAAGACTTCTTAATGCCAGTAGAAGACGTATTCTCTATAACAGGAAGAGGAACAGTTGCTACAGGTAGAGTTGAAAGAGGAGTATTAAAGGTTCAAGACGAAGTTGAATTAGTAGGTTTAGCTGAAGAGCCAAGAAAGTTAGTAGTAACAGGAGTAGAAATGTTCAGAAAGTTATTAGACGAAGCGCAAGCTGGAGATAACATAGGAGCATTAATAAGAGGTATACAAAGAAATGAAATAGAAAGAGGACAAGTTTTAGCTAAGCCAGGAACTGTTAAGCCTCACACTAAGTTCAATGCAGAAGTATACGTTCTTAAAAAAGAAGAAGGTGGAAGACATACTCCATTCTTCGATGGATATAGACCACAATTCTACTTCAGAACAACTGACGTAACAGGAGCTTGTAAGTTACCAGAAGGTGTAGAAATGGTTATGCCTGGAGATAACATCCAAATGACTATAGAGTTAATAAACTCAATAGCAATAGAAGAAGGATTAAGATTTGCAATAAGAGAAGGTGGAAGAACAGTAGCATCAGGTGTTGTTGCTTCTATAATAGAGTAATTCTCTTATTACTAATATAAATTTTAAAATTAAAAAAAAGAGGGGGATATCCTCCTCTTTTTTTAACTTGAAAGCAACAAAAACATTGACATGCCTACTAATTTGTGATAATTTATATGAGGTGATGATTCAAAAATGAGATATTGAACCTATTATACAGAGTAGGCAATAAAGTTAACAATATATATATTGTATTTACGAGTTGGAGGTGTAGCAGATGAGAGTTAAAGTAACTTTAGCATGTACAGAGTGTAAGCAAAGAAACTACAACACTACTAAAAACAAAAAGAATAACCCAGATAGAATAGAACTACAAAAGTACTGTAGATTCTGCAAGAAGCATACTGCTCATAAAGAAACAAAATAGTTTTTATAAGGATGTGAGTGTGGAATGGCTGCCCAATTAAATGAAAGTCCAAGAACTAAAAATAAGTTTAGTTTTATTAGATATGTTAAGGAAACTAAACAAGAATTAAAAAGAGTTACGTGGCCAACAAAGAAAGAGCTTTTAAAAAACACAGGAGTTGTTTTAACTGTTGTTGTTTCGGCTACTATCTTAGTATGGGCTTTAGATAGTGTATTATCTGGTGCACTAAATCTAATACTAAAATAGAAAGGAAGAATCAGAATGTCGGAATTACAAGAGGCTAGATGGTATGTAGTACATACTTATTCAGGTCATGAAAATAAAGTTAAAGCAACAATTGAAAAAGCTGTTAAAACAAGAGGTATGGAAGATTGCATAACTCAAGTAGTTGTCCCTACTGAAGATGTAGTTGAGACTACAAAAACAGGGAAAGAAAAAACTAGACAACGTAAGGTATTTCCAGGGTACGTGCTAGTTAAAATGGTTATTACTGATGAATCTTGGTATGTCGTAAGAAATACTAAAGGGGTTACTGGGTTTGTAGGACCAGGTTCTAAGCCGGTTCCTTTAAGTGAAGAAGAAGTAATAGCTATGGGCATAGATACAGCTGTTCCTAAATTAGTAAGCGGAGACATAAATTTTGAAATTGGCGAAGTAATAAAGGTTGCTAACGGTCCTTTTGAAGGACAAATAGGAACTATAGAAGAAATAGACCTGGAAACAAAAGATGTAAAAGTGTGTATAGATGCTTTTGGTAAAAAAACTCTATTTGAAATAGATCACAAAAGCATAGAAAAATATAACTAGAGAATAAATAATCTGAGGAGGTGCGCTCAATGGCTAAAAAAGTTATAGGTCAAATAAAATTACAAATACCTGCAGGGAAAGCTACACCAGCTCCACCAGTTGGGCCAGCATTAGGACAACACGGTGTTAATATAATGGGATTCACTAAGGAATTCAATGCTAAGACTGCAGATCAAGCTGGAATGATAATACCAGTTGTTATAACTGTATATCAAGATAGATCTTTCAGTTTCATAACAAAAACTCCTCCAGCTGCAGTATTATTAAAGAAAGCTGCTGGATTAGATACTGCTTCAGGAGAACCAAACAAGAAGAAGGTTGCAACTTTATCTTCAGCTAAGATAAGAGAAATAGCTGAGTTAAAAATGCCTGACTTAAACGCTGCTTCAGTAGAATCTGCTATGAGAATGATAGCTGGTACTGCAAGAAGTATGGGTATCGTTGTTGAAGACTAATTAATATTTAATTAGTTATCTTCGCTTGAAAAAGTGGGAGGTAAAAAACCAATATAACCACAAGGAGGACATGAAAATGGCTAAAAAAGGTAAAAAGTACGTAGAAGCTTTAAATAAAATAGATAGAACTAGATTATACGATGCTTCAGAAGCTTTAAACTTAGTTGCAGAAGTTGCTAGTGCTAAGTTTGATGAGACTGTAGAAGCTCATATAAAATTAGGTGTTGACTCAAGACACGCTGACCAACAAGTAAGAGGTGCGGTTGTATTACCACACGGAACTGGTAAAACTAAGAGAGTTTTAGTTTTTGCTAAAGGTGCAAAAGCTGAAGAAGCTACAAATGCTGGTGCTGACTTTGTAGGTGCTGAAGATTTAGTACAAAAAATACAAGGTGAAAACTGGTTTGAATTTGATGTAGTTGTTGCTACTCCAGACATGATGGGTGTAGTAGGTAGATTAGGTAGAGTATTAGGACCTAAAGGTTTAATGCCAAACCCTAAATCAGGAACAGTTACTTTCGATGTAGCTAAAGCTATAGACGAAATAAAAGCTGGTAAAGTTGAATATAGATTAGACAAAACTAACATAATACACGTTCCAGTTGGAAAAGTATCTTTCGGTGGAGAAAAGTTAACTGAAAACTTTGCTGCATTAATGGATGCTATAGTTAAAGCTAAGCCAGCTGCTGCTAAAGGACAATACTTAAAGAGCATAGCTGTTACTTCAACTATGGGACCAGGAGTTAAAGTAAACCCTGCTAAAATAGCTGAATAATAAAAAGCTTGACATGTGTAAATAACGATGTTAAAATAATATTCGTTAATAAATAAAATAGAATAGATTTGCCGTAGACAGTAGGTGCTTAAGCTTAATATCCTACCGAGGTTTTAGATAAATTTTGATACTAAAGCTTTTGTATGTCTATATGATTACAAAAGCTTTTGATATTTACGGCAGATAACCTATCGGATGAAGGAGGTGCTGACTAGATGAGAAAAGCTATAGAAGTAAAATCACAAGTGGTTGCTGAAATAGTTGAGAAGTTACAAAACTCTTCTTCTGCTATAGTTGTTGATTACAAAGGATTAACAGTTGAAGAAGTAACTGAATTAAGAAAGAAAATGAGAGAAGCTGGTGTTGAATACAAAGTATACAAAAACACTTTAGTTAGAAAAGCAGCTAAAGAAGTTGGTATAGAACAATTCAACGATGAATTATTAGTAGGAACTAATGCAATAGCATTCGGACACGAAGATCCAGTTGCTCCAGCTAGAATAATAAAAGAGTTCATGGATTCTCATCCAAAAATGGAATTAAAAATGGGTGTTGTTGAAGGAGAATTCTACGGTAAAGAAGATATCGTTGCATTCGCTAACATACCATCAAGAGAAGTACTTATTGCTAAATTACTTGGAAGCTTAAAAGCTCCGGTATCAAACTTTGCATACTTATTAGATGCAATAATCAAGAAACAAGAAGGTCAAGAAGCTTAATAATAGCTTAGACGTAATAAAAAACAATAAAAACAATAATTTATAAGAGAATATAATTCGGAGGTGCTAACAATGACAATAGAACAAATATTAGAAGCTATAGAAAATATGAAAGTTTTAGAATTAAATGAATTAGTTAAAGCTGCAGAAGAGAAATTCGGAGTATCTGCTTCAGCTCCAGTTATGATGGCTGGTGCAGTTGCTGGTGGAGCTGCTGAAGAAAAAACTGAGTTTGACGTAGTATTAGCAAGCGCTGGTTCTTCAAAAGTTGGAGTTATAAAAGCTGTTAGAGAAATAACTGGATTAGGATTAAAAGAAGCTAAAGAATTAGTTGACAACGCTCCTAAGACATTAAAAGAGGGAGTTTCTAAAGACGAAGCTGACCAAATGAAAGAAAAATTAGAAGCTGCAGGAGCTTCAGTAGAAGTTAAGTAGTTTTCTTTAAATAAAAAGATGTCCTAGGGGCATCTTTTTTTTTTCTCTGGAAAAAATAAATGTATATTTTGGAAAAAATAAGAATTAGAGAATGGATTTTTGAACATAATAAATAATGCATATTTTATGTCGAACAAAAAATTCTGATATTATAAATATACATAAAACTTAGATATTGAAAAAAGATTGTAATTATGTTAGAATTATTAGATGCGTTAGAATAAACTATGGTTTTATTTTTAATTATTGAGAGGTGAAAAGTGAATGCCACATCCTGTCACGATAGGTAAGAGAACTAGAATGAGCTACTCAAAAATAAAAGAGATAGCTGATGTACCAAACCTTATAGAAATACAATGCGATTCCTATGAGTGGTTTTTAAAAGAAGGTTTAAAAGAAGTGTTTGAAGACATTTCACCTATAGAAGATTATACAGGTAATCTTATATTAGAATTTGTTGATTATTCTTTAGATGAGAAACCGAAATATGACATAGAAGAATGTAAAGAGAGAGATGCTACATATTGTGCACCTCTAAAAGTTAAAGTAAGACTTATAAATAAAGAAACAGGTGAAATAAAAGAACAAGAAGTGTTTATGGGTGATTTCCCTTTAATGACAGAAAAGGGTACATTCATAATAAACGGAGCAGAAAGAGTTATAGTAAGTCAGTTAGTTAGATCTCCTGGAGTTTATTATGCTCAAGAAATGGATAAGTCAGGTAAAAGACTTATATCATCTACTGTTATTCCTAACAGAGGTGCATGGTTAGAATACGAAACAGATTCTAATGATGTAATATCTGTAAGAGTTGACAGAACTAGAAAACAACCTGTAACAGTCTTATTAAGAGCATTTGGAATAGGTTCAGATGCAGAAATAATAGAGCTATTAGGTGAAGATGAAAGACTAATGGCTACATTAGAAAAAGATAACACTAAAACTGTAGAAGAGGGTCTTATTGAGATATACAAAAAATTAAGACCAGGTGAACCACCAACAGTTGAAAGTGCATCATCATTATTAAATGCGTTATTCTTTGATGCTAAGAGATATGACTTAGCTAAAGTTGGTAGATACAAGTTTAATAAAAAGCTTGCATTATGCTATAGAATAATGAATAAAATATCAGCTAATGACATTATAAATCCAGAAACAGGAGAAGTGTTCGTTAAAGCTGAAGAAAAAATATCTTTAGATACGGCGATAGCTATCCAAAATTCAGGAATAAATGTTGTTGAGTTATTAACTGAAGATGAGAAAGTTGTTAAAGTTATAGGAAATAACTTTGTAGACATAAAATCACATATAAGTTTTGATATAGATGATTTAAAAATAAAAGAAAAAGTTCACTATCCTACATTAAAAGAAATATTAGATGAGTATAGTGATGAAGAAGAAATAAAAGAAGCTATAAAATCAAGAATGAAAGAGCTTATACCTAAGCACATATTATTAGATGATATAATAGCTTCAATCAGTTACCAATTCAATATATTCTTTGGAATAGGTAATATAGATGATATAGATCATTTAGGAAACAGAAGAATAAGATCAGTTGGGGAATTATTACAGAACCAAGTTAGAATAGGTCTATCAAGAATGGAGAGAGTTATAAAAGAAAGAATGACTGTTCAAGATATGGAAGCTATAACTCCTCAAGCTTTAGTAAACATAAGACCTGTTTCTGCAGCTATAAAAGAGTTCTTTGGTAGTTCGCAGTTATCACAATTCATGGATCAAACAAACCCACTATCAGAGTTAACTCACAAAAGAAGATTATCAGCACTTGGACCAGGAGGTCTTTCAAGAGAAAGAGCTGGATTCGAAGTCCGTGACGTTCATCATTCTCACTATGGAAGAATGTGTCCGATAGAGACTCCAGAGGGACCAAACATCGGTCTTATAAACTCTTTAGGAACATATGCTAAGATCAATGAGTTCGGATTTATAGAATCTCCTTATAGAAAATATGATAAGGAAAATAAAAAGGTTACAGATGAAATACATTACTTAACAGCTGACGAAGAAGACTTATTCATAAGAGCTCAGGCTAATGAGCCTTTAGATGAAGATGATGCATTCGTAAACAGCAGAGTTGTATGTAGAACTGTAAATGGAGCCATGGAATTAGTTCCAACTGATAAAGTTGATTACATGGATATATCTCCTAAGCAAGTTGTGTCTATAGCAACGGCTATGATACCATTCTTAGAGAATGATGACGCCAACCGTGCGCTTATGGGATCAAACATGCAACGTCAGGCAGTGCCACTAGTAAGAAGAGAAGCACCTATTATAGGAACAGGTGTTGAATATAGAGCAGCAAAAGACTCTGGAGCTGTTGTAGTTGCTAAAAACTCAGGTATAGCTGATAGAGTAACTGCAGATGAAATAATAATAAAAAGAGAAGATGGAAACAAAGACAGATACAAGCTTCTTAAGTTTAAGCGTTCAAACCAAGGTACTTGTATAAATCAAACACCTATAATAAGCAAAGGTGATAAGATTGAGGCTGGAGATGTTATAGCTGATGGTCCATCTACTGAAATGGGAGAAGTAGCATTAGGAAGAAACTGCTTCATCGCATTCATGACATGGGAAGGATATAACTACGAGGATGCTATATTAATAAACGAAAGACTTGTAAAAGAAGATAGATTATCTACTATTCATATAGAAGAATATGAATGTGAAGCAAGAGATACTAAACTAGGGCCAGAGGAAATAACTAGAGATATACCAAACGTTGGAGAAAGTGCTACAAAGAACTTAGACGAAAGAGGTATAATAAGAATAGGTGCTGAAGTTGATTCTGGAGATATATTAGTAGGGAAAGTAACTCCTAAAGGAGAAACTGAACTTACTGCTGAAGAAAGATTACTTCGTGCGATATTTGGAGAAAAAGCTAGAGAAGTCAGAGATACTTCATTAAAAGTACCTCATGGAGAGTCTGGTATAATAGTTGACGTAAAAGTATTCACAAGAGAAAATGGAGATGATTTATCTCCAGGAGTTAATGAATTAGTTAGATGTTATATAGCTAAGAAGAGAAAAATAAGAGTTGGGGATAAGATGGCTGGACGTCACGGTAATAAAGGGGTTATCTCAAGGGTATTACCTGAAGAAGATATGCCATTTATGGAAAACGGGCAACCACTTGACATAGTACTTAACCCACAAGGTATACCATCTCGTATGAACATCGGACAGGTTCTTGAGGTTCACTTAGGTCTTGCAGCTAAAACTTTAGGATGGCATGTTGCAACATCGGTATTTGATGGAGCTAAAGAGCCGGATATAAGAAAAGCATTAATTGAAGCAGGATATCCAGATGATGGAAAAGTAACTTTATATGATGGTAGAACAGGTAACTCATTTGATAATAGAATCACAGTAGGATATATGTACATGTTAAAACTACATCACTTAGTTGATGATAAGTTACATGCAAGAAGTACAGGACCATACTCTTTAGTAACTCAACAACCTCTTGGTGGTAAAGCACAATTTGGTGGTCAGAGATTCGGAGAGATGGAGGTTTGGGCACTAGAAGCATACGGTGCAGCACACATACTTCAAGAAATACTTACTGTTAAGTCTGATGACGTTGTAGGACGTGTTAGAACTTACGAAGCTATAGTTAAAGGTGAGAATATACCTGAACCAGGTATTCCAGAATCATTTAAAGTTTTAATAAAAGAACTTCAAAGTTTATGCTTAGATGTAAAAGTACTAACAGAAGAAGATCAAGAAATAGAAGTTAGAGAATCTATAGATATCGATGAAGATGCTAAAGAGTTTGAGTTAGATGTTATGGAAAACATAAAAGAACTTGAAGAAAATAGTATAGTAGAAGAAATAGACGAGTTTGAATCAAATGAAGAAGTAATAGATGAATTAGAATTTGAAGAAGATGTAGTTTATGAAGAATTAAACTACGAAGATGAAGACTTTGATATATAGTTTCCTTATTTTAAGTAAATCTCAAATAGAAGGGAGAGAACTCCTTGTTTGAATTAAACAATTTCGAGTCAATAAAAATAGCATTGGCTTCTCCAGAAAAAATAAGACAGTGGTCTAGAGGAGAAGTAAAAAAGCCTGAAACGATAAATTATCGTACGCTTAAGCCAGAGAAAGATGGTCTTTTCTGTGAAAGAATATTTGGACCTCAGAAAGACTGGGAGTGTCACTGTGGTAAATACAGAAGAGTAAGATACAAAGGTGTTGTTTGTGATAGATGTGGAGTAGAAGTAACTAAGGCAAAGGTAAGAAGAGAAAGAATGGGACATATAGAGCTAGCAGCTCCTATGTCTCATATCTGGTACTTCAAAGGTATACCAAGTAGAATGGGACTTTTACTTGATATGTCTCCGAGATCATTAGAGAAAATATTATATTTTGCATCTTATGTAGTAACTAATCCAGGTGAAACTGGATTAAATGAAAAGCAATTATTAACAGAAAAAGAATACAGAACAGCTGTAGAAAAGTATGGATATAATACTTTTGAAGTTGGAATGGGTGCTGAAGCTGTTAAGAAGCTTTTACAAAATATAGACTTAGAGCAACAAAGTAAAGAATTAAGAGCTGACTTAAAAGACAGTACAGGTCAAAAAAGAGTTAGAACTATAAGAAGATTAGAAGTTGTAGAAGCATTTAAGAAGTCTGGAAATAAACCAGAGTGGATGATATTAGATGCAATTCCTGTAATACCACCAGACTTAAGACCTATGGTTCAATTAGACGGTGGAAGATTTGCTACATCTGACTTAAATGATTTATACAGAAGAGTTATAAATAGAAATAACAGATTAAAGAGATTATTAGAACTTGGAGCACCTGATATCATAGTAAGAAATGAAAAAAGAATGCTTCAAGAAGCTGTAGATGCTTTAATTGACAATGGTAGAAGAGGTAGACCGGTAACAGGACCTGGTAATAGACCATTAAAATCATTATCAGATATGCTTAAAGGTAAGCAAGGACGTTTCCGTCAAAACTTACTTGGTAAGCGTGTTGACTACTCAGGACGTTCTGTTATAGTTGTTGGACCAGAACTTAAATTCTATCAATGTGGTCTTCCAAAGAAAATGGCTCTTGAATTATTCAAACCATTTGTTATGGATAGATTAGTTAAAGAAGGATATGCACATAATATAAAGAGTGCAAAATCTATAGTAGAGAAAGTTAAACCAGAAGTATGGGATGTATTAGAAGATGTTATAGAAGGACATCCTGTAATGCTTAACCGTGCACCTACTCTACATAGATTAGGTATACAAGCATTTGAACCAGTTTTAGTTGAAGGTAAAGCTATAAAGCTACATCCATTAGTATGTACAGCATACAACGCTGACTTCGATGGAGACCAAATGGCGGTACACGTTCCGTTATCTGTAGAAGCTCAAGCTGAAGCAAGATTCTTAATGTTATCTGTAAATAACATACTTGCTCCTAAAGATGGCTCTCCTATAACTACTCCATCTCAGGATATGGTTCTAGGATGTTATTACTTAACAATAGAAGCTCAAGAAGGTGCTAAAGGTACTGGAATGATCTTTAAAGATTACAATGAAATGATGCTTGCTTATGAAAATAAAGCAGTAACATTACATTCTTTAGTTAAAGTAAGAAGAACTGTTGAAGGTGTTGGAACTCAATTAGTTGAGGCAACTGTTGGTAGGTTTATATTCAATGAAAATATACCTCAAGATTTAGGATTTGTCGATAGAGACAAAGACAAGTTTGCTTTAGAAGTAGATTTCTTAGCTGACAAAAAATCTTTAGGAAAGATAATAGATAAATGCTTTAGAAAGCATGGAAACACAGTAACAGCTGAAATGTTAGACCATATAAAATCTTTAGGATTTAAATATTCTACAAGAGGTGGTATAACAGTTGCCGTTGCGGATATGAAGATACCAGAAGCTAAAAAAGCATACTTAGCTGAAGCTGAAGCTAAGGTTGATAAGTATGAAAAGGCATATAGAAGAGGTCTTATATCTAACGAGGAAAGATATGAGAGAGTAATAGAAACTTGGACAGAAACTACTGAAAAAGTTACAGATGCTCTTATGGCTAACCTAGATAGATTAAATAATATATTCATAATGGCTCACTCTGGAGCCAGAGGTTCTAAGAACCAGATAAGACAGTTAGCAGGTATGCGTGGTCTGATGGCCAATGCATCAGGTAAGACGGTTGAAATACCAGTTAAATCTAACTTCCGTGAAGGTTTATCAGTACTTGAATACTTCACATCTTCACATGGAGCTAGAAAGGGTCTTGCCGATACAGCCCTACGTACAGCTGACTCAGGATATTTAACAAGAAGACTTGTTGATGTCAGTCAAGATGTTATCGTTAGAGATGTAGACTGTGGAACAACAGAAGATACAGAAATCTTTGCAATAAAAGATGGAAATGAAGTAATAGAAGAATTATATGATAGAATAGTTGGAAGATACACTATTGATCCTATAATTCACCCAGAAACAGGAGAAGTAATCGTTGAAGCTGATTCTATGATACAAGAAGAGCAAGCTGAAAAGATTATTGAATCTAAAATAGACAAGGTTAAGATAAGAACTGTTCTTAATTGTAAGACTAACCATGGAGTATGTTCTAAGTGTTATGGTAGAAACTTAGCTACTGGTAAAGAAGGTAATATAGGAGAAGCTGTTGGTATAATAGCTGCTCAATCAATCGGTGAACCGGGTACTCAGCTTACAATGCGTACATTCCATACAGGTGGGGTTGCCGGAGGAGATATAACACAAGGGCTTCCAAGGGTAGAGGAATTATTTGAAGCTAGAAAGCCAAAAGGTCTTGCTACAATAACTGAAGTAACAGGTAGAGTAGAGATAGATGAAACTGGTAAGAGAAAAGAAGTTACTGTAGTTCCAGAACAAGGTGAAGCACAAGTTTATGCTATACCATATGGTTCAAGATTAAGAGTTAAGAATGGACAGTTTGTTGAAGCTGGAGAGGCTTTAACTCAAGGATCAATAAATCCTCATGATATAGTAAGAGTTAAAGGTATTGAAGGTGTTCAAGATTATGTTGTTAAAGAAGTTCAAAGAGTTTATAGAATGCAAGGGGTTGACATCAACGATAAACATATAGAAGTAATTGTTAGACAAATGCTATCTAAAGTTAAAGTTGAAGATCCAGGTGATACAGATTTATTACCGGGAGGATATGAAGATGTTCTTACATTCAACCAAACTAATGAAGAAGCTGTAGCTCAAGGTTTAAGACCAGCATCAGCTAAGAGAGTTTTACTTGGAATAACTAAAGCTTCTCTTGCAACAGAATCATTCTTATCAGCTGCATCATTCCAAGAAACAACTAGAGTATTAACAGAAGCTGCTATAAAAGGAAAAGAAGATCACTTAATAGGTCTTAAAGAGAATGTTATAATAGGTAAGTTAATACCAGCAGGAACAGGAATGAAGAGATATAAAAATATAGCTGTTGAGAAAATAGAAGAATAATTTTACATTATTATATAAAACAAACATGCCTTGACATAAAGCATCTGTGGTGATAAAATGTAAAGGTATGTAAAATAAAGACATTAGATATTACTAAGGGCTTAGCTCTTAGTAATATTTAAATATAATTTATTTTTACTTTAAAAAGCATAATAATATGCACCAAACTAACAGTGCTAAAACCACAATTGTGTGTTATAGACATTTATTGCAATGTAGCAAAAGCTACATATGAATATCAATATGTGTTTCATATTGATGTAGTTGGCGGTCATTTAAGATCGAAAAATTTGGAAGGAGGTGCAGATGATGCCAACAATTAACCAATTAGTTCGTAAGAAAAGAAAAGCTATAGAGAAAAAATCTACTGCTCCAGCATTACAAAAAGGATATGATTCTTTACACAAGAAAGCAACTGATGCTAGTGCTCCACAAAAAAGAGGAGTTTGTACTTCAGTTAAAACATTTACTCCTAAGAAACCTAACTCAGCTTTAAGAAAAGTTGCCAGAGTTAGATTAACTAACGGTATAGAAGTTTCTGCTTATATACCAGGAGAAGGACACAACTTACAAGAGCATAGTGTTGTTCTTATAAGAGGAGGAAGAGTTAAAGACCTTCCAGGGGTTAGATACCACATATTAAGAGGTACATTAGATACAGCTGGTGTTGATAAGAGAATGCAAGCTAGATCTAAGTACGGTGCTAAGAGACCTAAAGCTGCAAAGAAATAAGCAATTAAAAATTAATTATAGTTCGGTGCTTTAAATATATATATATTTACGGCATCACGGCATTTTATATAATGTCGAGTACCTATGATTTAAGATTAAATAATTAAGGAGGGAAGCAAAATGCCAAGAAAAGGTAATGTTCCAAAGAGAGAAGTTTTACCAGATCCAGTATACGGAAGTAAGGTAGTAACTAAGTTAATAAACAATTTAATGATAGATGGAAAAAAAGGAAAATCTCAAAAGATAGTGTATGATGCTTTCGAGATGATCGCTGAAAAAACTGGAGAAAATGCTTTAGAAATATTCGAAACAGCTATGGAAAACATAATGCCTGTTTTAGAAGTTAAAGCTAGAAGAGTTGGTGGAGCTAACTACCAAGTTCCAGTTGAAGTTAGACCTGAAAGAAGACAAACTTTAGGGTTAAGATGGTTAGTAAACTATACTAGAGCTCGTGGTGAAAAAGGTATGGTTGAAAAACTAGCTAAAGAAATAATGGATGCTGCTAACAATACAGGAGCTTCTGTTAAGAAGAAAGAAGATACTCATAAGATGGCAGAAGCTAATAAAGCATTTGCTCACTATAGATTCTAATAATAGGATAGATTTGATATCCTATTATTAGGATATCGTAAGGAGGAGAATCATGGCTAGAAAGTTTCCTTTAGAAAGAACTAGAAATATAGGAATCATGGCTCATATAGATGCAGGAAAAACTACTACTACAGAGAGAATCCTGTTCTATACAGGGCAAACTCATAAAATAGGAGAAACTCACGAAGGAGCTTCTCAAATGGACTGGATGGAGCAAGAGAAGGAGAGAGGTATAACAATAACTTCTGCTGCTACTACTGCTGCATGGAAAGACCATAGAATAAACATAATAGATACACCAGGACACGTCGACTTTACAGTTGAGGTTGAAAGATCTCTAAGAGTTCTTGACGGATCAGTTGCTGTTTTCTGTGCTAAGGGTGGGGTTGAACCTCAATCTGAGAACGTATGGAGACAAGCTGATAACTACGGTGTACCTAGAATAGCATTTGTAAATAAGATGGATATCATGGGTGCAGACTTCTACAATGTTGTACAAATGATGAAAGACAGATTAAATGCAAATGCAGTACCAATGCAATTACCAATAGGTAAAGAAGATTGGTTAGAAGGTGAAGTTGACTTATTAGAAATGAAAGCTCATATCTATAAAGACGACTTAGGTGTAGAAATAGAAATAACTGAAATACCAGAAGATATGAAAGAATTAGCTCAAGAGTGGAGAGAAAAAATGGTTGAAGCAGTAGCTGAAACTGACGAAGAGTTAATGATGAAATATCTTGAAGGTGAAGAGCCAACTATAGAAGAATTAAAAACTGCTATAAGAAAAGCTACAATAGCATGTGAAATGAACCCAGTATTCTGTGGATCAGCTTACAAAAATAAAGGTGTTCAATTATTATTAGATGCTGTAATAGATTACTTACCAGCTCCAACTGATATACCAGCTATAAAAGGTATATTAGAAAACGGAGAGGAAGCTGAAAGACATTCTTCAGATGAAGAACCATTCTCAGCTTTAGCATTCAAAATAATGACTGACCCATTTGTTGGTAAGTTAGCATTCTTCAGAGTTTACTCAGGAGTAATGCAAGGTGGATCTTATGTTCTTAACTCTACAAAAGGTAAGAGAGAGAGAATAGGTCGTATACTACAAATGCATGCTAATACAAGAGAAGAAATAACTGAAGTATATGCAGGAGATATAGCTGCAGCAGTAGGATTAAAAGATACTACTACTGGAGATACTTTATGTGATCCAGCTGCTCCAATAATACTTGAGTCTATGGAATTCCCTGAGCCAGTTATATCTGTTGCTATAGAGCCTAAATCAAAAGCTGCTCAAGAAAAAATGGGTATAGCTCTTCAAAA
This sequence comes from Paraclostridium sordellii, assembly GCF_000953675.1. Classification (NCBI taxonomy): domain Bacteria; kingdom Bacillati; phylum Bacillota; class Clostridia; order Peptostreptococcales; family Peptostreptococcaceae; genus Paraclostridium; species Paraclostridium sordellii. The sequence goes on from NZ_LN679998.1 coordinate 44,341, forward strand.
ATTAGCTGAAGAAGATCCAACTTTCAGAGTTAAGACTGATGAAGAAACAGGACAAACTATAATATCTGGTATGGGTGAATTACACTTAGAGATAATAGTTGATAGATTATTAAGAGAATTTAAAGTTGAAGCTAACGTTGGTGCTCCACAAGTTGCTTACAGAGAAACTATAACTCAACCAGTTGATGTTGAGTACAAGTACTCTAAGCAATCAGGAGGTAGAGGACAATATGGTCACGTTAAGATCAGAGTTAATCCTCAAGAACCAGGTTCTGGATATAAATTTGAAAACAAAACTGTTGGTGGATCTGTACCAAAAGAGTATGTTGGACCAACAGATGCAGGTATACAAGGAGCTATGGCTTCAGGTATAGTTGCTGGATACCCAGTTGTTGACGTTGCTGTTGAGTTATATGATGGATCTTACCATGAGGTTGACTCTTCAGAAATGGCATTCAAGATGGCAGGATCAATGGCTATGAAGGACGCTCTTAAGAAAGGTAATGCTGTATTACTTGAGCCATACTTCAAAGTTGAAGTTGTTACTCCAGAAGAATACATGGGAGACGTTATGGGTGGATTAAACTCTAAGAGAGGGCTAATCCAAGGTATGGAAGCTAGATCTGGTGCACAAGTTATAAATGCATTTGTTCCACTTTCAGAAATGTTTGGATACTCTACAGAGTTAAGATCAACTACTCAAGGTCGTGCAACATATACTATGATATTCGACCATTATGAGCAAGTTCCAGCTTCAGTTGCTAAGAAAATAGCTGAAGGTAAATAATTAATTAATTTAATTAATTTGTATATAATAAATAAGTAAGACGAGGTATACCTCGTCTTACAAAAAAATAAAACCAATATTAAAGGGAGGAATTCAAAATGGCTAAAGCTAAATTTGAAAGAAGTAAGCCACACGTTAATATAGGAACAATAGGTCACGTTGACCACGGTAAAACTACATTAACTGCAGCTATAACAAAAACATTATTCGATAGATATCAATTAGGAGAAGCAGTAGATTTTGCTAACATAGATAAAGCTCCAGAAGAAAGAGAAAGAGGAATCACAATATCAACTGCTCACGTTGAATATGAAACTCCAAATAGACACTACGCTCACGTTGACTGCCCAGGACATGCTGACTACGTTAAGAACATGATAACAGGTGCTGCTCAAATGGACGGTGCTATATTAGTTTGTTCTGCAACAGATGGACCAATGCCTCAAACAAGAGAGCATATATTATTATCAAGACAAGTTGGTGTACCATACATAGTAGTATTCTTAAACAAATGTGATATGGTAGACGATGAAGAGTTATTAGAGTTAGTTGAAATGGAAGTTAGAGACTTATTAAATGAGTACGAATTCCCAGGAGATGACACTCCAATAGTAAGAGGATCTGCATTAATGGCATTACAAGATTCTTCTTCAGAGTGGGGAGATAAAATAGTTGAATTATTCGAGCAAATAGACGAATATATACCAGCTCCAGAGAGAGATGTAGATAAAGACTTCTTAATGCCAGTAGAAGACGTATTCTCTATAACAGGAAGAGGAACAGTTGCTACAGGTAGAGTTGAAAGAGGAGTATTAAAGGTTCAAGACGAAGTTGAATTAGTAGGTTTAGCTGAAGAGCCAAGAAAGTTAGTAGTAACAGGAGTAGAAATGTTCAGAAAGTTATTAGACGAAGCGCAAGCTGGAGATAACATAGGAGCATTAATAAGAGGTATACAAAGAAATGAAATAGAAAGAGGACAAGTTTTAGCTAAGCCAGGAACTGTTAAGCCTCACACTAAGTTCAATGCAGAAGTATACGTTCTTAAAAAAGAAGAAGGTGGAAGACATACTCCATTCTTCGATGGATATAGACCACAATTCTACTTCAGAACAACTGACGTAACAGGAGCTTGTAAGTTACCAGAAGGTGTAGAAATGGTTATGCCTGGAGATAACATCCAAATGACTATAGAGTTAATAAACTCAATAGCAATAGAAGAAGGATTAAGATTTGCAATAAGAGAAGGTGGAAGAACAGTAGCATCAGGTGTTGTTGCTTCTATAATAGAGTAATCTATTACTTCTAATATATAGAAAGGAAGATGTATTTACATCTTCCTTTTTTATTTGAATTAAGAAGAATAAAGATATATGTTTTAAGCAAATTTTAATGAAATAAAATTGGTTGACAAGAGGCTTAAAAGAAGATATACTAACTTAGTACCCGTTAAGGTTCTCAGCACAGATTTTGTAGTAACTATTACATACAAAAAATATTTTGTAAAATTATAAAAAAAACTTGTAAAAAAGTAAAAAATAATATAAAATATAATAGTGTGCTTGAGAGATGCGAAATAAAAGAAAAAGTAAAGTAATATCCTAGAGATAGGCGACGAGATGCCGATTTGATAAAAAACACAACACACCCGGAACTGTGTATCGGTATCAGTCGTGCGTAACTAAAAAAATTAAACGTACGATAAAGGAGGGAAACTAAAATGGCTAACAATGGAAAAATAAGAATAAGATTAAAGTCATATGATCACAAATTATTAGATTTTTCAGCTGCGAAAATAGTTGAAACTGCTAAGAAAGCTGGATCACAAGTTTCAGGACCTGTGCCACTACCAACTGAAAAGCAAGTTGTAACTATATTAAGAGCTGTACACAAGTATAAGGACTCTAGAGAGCAGTTCGAAATAAGAACTCATAAGAGATTAATAGACATAGCAAACCCAACACCTAAGACAGTTGATTCATTAATGAAATTAGACTTACCAGCTGGTGTTGATATAGAAATAAAATTATAAGATAAGCCTCTAAGATACGATCCTATAAGGCAACTATCTTAGAATGATTATGATGGAAATTCATAATCCGCTGTAAGATTATAGGAGGTGCGATATGAAAGGAATATTAGGTAAGAAGTTAGGAATGACTCAAATATTCACTGAAGCAGGGAATGTAGTACCTGTAACTGTTGTTGAAGCAGGACCAGTAGTTGTTACTCAAATAAAAACAACAGAAAAAGAAGGATACAATGCAGTTCAAGTAGGTTTCCAAGATGCTAAAGAGAAATCTTTAAACAAGCCTCAAAAAGGACATCTTGCTGCTGCTAATGTATTAAAGAAACACTTAAAAGAATTCAGAATGGATTCTGTAGAAGAGTTCACAGTAGGACAAGAAATTAAAGCTGATATATTTGCAGCTGGAGAAATAATAGATGTTACTGGAACAAGTAAAGGTAAGGGATTCCAAGGTCCAATAAAAAGACATGGACAATCTAGAGGTCCTGAATCTCACGGTTCTAGATACCACAGAAGACCAGGTTCAATGGGAGCATGTTCTTTCCCAGGTAGAGTTTTCAAAAACAAAAAACTAGCTGGTCACATGGGTAGCGTTACAGTAACTGTTCAAAACTTAGAAGTAGTTAGAGTAGATGCTGAGAAGAACCTTATATTAGTTAAAGGTGCTATACCAGGAGCTAAAGGTTCAGTGGTAACTATAAAAGAAGCAGTAAAGGCTTCTAAATAATAACTAACCTAAGAAAGGAGGAAGCACAATGCCAAAATTAAATATATTAAATGTTAATGGACAAAATGTTGGAGAAATCGAATTAGCAGAAGCTATATTCGGTGTTGAAGTTAACGAGCACGTATTATACGAAGTAGTTAAGAATCAATTAGCAAACAAGAGACAAGGTACTCAATCTGCTAAAACTAGAGCAGAAGTTAGAGGTGGCGGAAGAAAACCTTGGAAACAAAAAGGAACTGGTAGAGCTAGACAAGGTTCTATAAGAGCTGTACAATGGGTTGGTGGAGGAGTTGCTTTCGCACCAAAGCCAAGAGATTACAGATATACTTTACCAAAGAAAGTTAGAAGATTAGCTATGAAATCAGCTTTATCATCTAAAGTTCAAAATAATGAAATAATAGTTTTAGATGCTTTAACTATGGAAGCTCCAAAAACTAAAGAGTTCGCTCAAATATTAAAGAACATAAACGCTTCTAAGAAAGCTTTAGTAGTAACAGCTGAGAAGAACGAGAACGTTGTTAAGTCAGCTAGAAACATAGAAGGTGTACAAGCTGCTACAGTTAACACTATAAATGTTTACGACATATTAAAGTACGATACTTTCGTAATAACTACAGATGCGGTTAAGAAAGTGGAGGAGGTGTACGCATAATGACTAATCCACATGATATAATAATAAAGCCAGTTGTAACTGAGCAAAGTATGACTGAAATGGTTGAAAAGAAATATACTTTTGTTGTTGCTAAAAGCGCAAACAAAACTGAAATAAAGAAAGCTGTAGAAAGCATATTCGGAGTTAAAGTTGATAGAGTAAATACTTTAAACTACGATGGAAAAGTTAAGAGAATGGGTAGATACGAAGGAAGAACTGCAAGTTTCAAGAAAGCAGTAGTTAAATTAGCTGCTGATAGCAAAGAAATAGAATTCTTCCAAGGTATGTAATTGACCTTAATAAACGAAGGAGGGAAAACAGATGGCTATAAAAAAGTTTAGACCAACTTCTCCTGCCTTAAGACAAATGACAGTTTTAGTTTCTGATGAAATAACTTGTAACGAACCAGAAAGATCTCTTTTAGTTTCACTAAAAAAGAACTCTGGAAGAAACGTACATGGTAAAATAACTGTTCGTCACAGAGGTGGAGGAAACAGAAGAAAATATAGAATAATAGATTTCAAGAGAAATAAAGATGGAATACCTGCAAAAGTTGCTACTGTTGAGTATGATCCAAACAGAACTGCTAACATAGCATTATTAAACTATGCTGATGGTGAAAAGAGATATATATTAGCTCCAGTTGGAATACAAGTTGGAGATACTATATTATCAGGACCTGAAGCTGATATAAAGCCAGGTAATGCAATGGCATTAAAAGATATGCCAGTTGGTACAGTAGTACACAACGTTGAATTAAAGCCAGGAAAAGGAGCTCAGTTAGTTAGATCTGCTGGAGCATCTGCTCAATTAATGGCTAAAGAAGGTAAAAATGCATTATTAAGATTACCATCTGGAGAGATGAGATTAGTAAGCATAAACTGTAAAGCTACTATAGGACAAGTTGGAAACTTAGAACACGGAAACGTTGTTATAGGTAAAGCTGGTAGAAAAAGACATATGGGTATAAGACCTACAGTTAGAGGTTCTGTAATGAACCCTTGTGACCATCCACACGGTGGAGGGGAAGGTAGATCTCCAATAGGTAGAGCTAATCCAGTTACTCCTTGGGGTAAACCAGCACTTGGATACAAAACTAGAAAGAAAAATAAAGCTTCTGATAAGTTAATAGTATCAAGAAGAACTAAGTAATAGATTTACTTTTGCTCGAAAGGAGGAAATAAAATGTCAAGATCAACTAAAAAAGGACCTTTTATACATGCAAGACTTTTAAAGAAGATAGAAGATATGAACGCTTCTGGAAATAGAGAAGTTATAAAAACTTGGTCAAGATCTTCAACTATATTCCCACAAATGGTTGAACATACAATAGCTGTACATGATGGAAGAAAGCATGTTCCAGTTTATATAACAGAAGATATGGTTGGACACAAGTTAGGTGAATTCGTTCCTACAAGAACTTTCAAAGGGCACAAGGACGACGAAAAATCTAATAAGAGAAAATAATTAAGATCTAACTGAGGAAGGAGGAATTTACAATGGAAGCAAAAGCTACTGCTAAATACGTACGTGTATCACCTAGAAAAGCAGGTCAAATATGCGGCCTTGTTAGAGGAAAGAATGTTGATGAAGCTTTAGCAATATTAAAGTACACTCCTAGAGGAGCTGCTTCAATAATAGCTAAAGTTGTTAAATCTGCAAAAGCTAATGCAGAAAACAATCACGAAATGGATGCTGAAAAATTATATATAGATTCAATAGTTGCGAATCAAGGACCAACTATGAAGAGATTCATGCCTAGAGCTATGGGTCGTGCAACTATGATAAGAAAGAGAACTTCTCACATAGAGGTAGTTCTTAAAGAGAGAAAATAATAGTAGATAGGAGGGAAACAAATGGGTCAAAAGGTTAATCCACATGGTTTAAGAGTCGGTGTTATAAAGGACTGGGACTCAAGATGGTTCGCTACTGATAAAAAAGAGTTCGGAAACTTATTATTAGAAGACCATAATGTACGTAAATTCTTAAAGAATAAATTATACTCAGCTGGTGTTGCTAAGATAGAAATAGAAAGATCAGCAAACAAAATAAAACTAGACTTACACGTTGCTAAGCCAGGTGTAGTTATAGGTAAAGGTGGAGCTGGAATAGATGCTCTTAAAGCTGAGTTAGAAAAAATGACTAAAAAAACTATTATAGTTAATATAGTAGAAGTTAGAAACCCAGATAAAGATGCTCAATTAGTAGCAGAAAATATAGCTTTAGCTATAGAAAGAAGGGTTGCTTTCAGAAGAGCTATGAAGCAAGCTATACAAAGAGCTATGAAGTCAGGAGTTAAAGGAATAAAAGTTTCTGCTTCTGGTAGATTAGGTGGAGCTGAAATGGCTAGAACTGAAGGATACAGCGAAGGAAATGTACCTCTTCAAACTTTAAGATCTGACATAGAGTACGGATTTGCTGAAGCAAACACTACTTATGGAAAAACTGGTATCAAAGTTTGGATATGCAACGGAGAAGTTTTACCAACTAGAAACGGTGTAAATCCAAGAGAAGATAGAAGAGATAACAATAGAAGAGATAGAAGAGATAACAGAAGAAACGATAGAAGAGACAACAACAGAAGAAACAACAGAGGACCAAGACCTCAAAGAACTGAAAACAAGCAAGCTTAATATAAGCACAGTTAAGGAAGGAGGAAAATACTCATGTTAATGCCAAAAAGAGTAAAACGTCGTAGAGTACACAGAGGTAGCTTAGCTGGAAAAGCTCATAAAGGTAACAAAGTTACTTATGGAGAGTTCGGTTTAGTTGCTTTAGAGCCATCTTGGATAACTTCTAACCAAATAGAAGCTGCCAGAATAGCTATGACTAGATATATAAAAAGAGGGGGAAAAGTTTGGATAAAGATATTCCCTCACAAACCAGTAACAAGAAAACCTGCAGAAACTCGTATGGGTGCTGGTAAAGGTTCACCAGAATACTGGGTAGCAGTAGTAAAACCAGGAAGAGTAATGTTCGAATTAGCAGGTGTTTCTGAAGATAAAGCTAGAGAAGCAATGAGACTTGCGATGCATAAACTTCCAGTTAAATGTAAGTTTGTGAAACGTGAAGATTTAGAAGTAAAGGGTGGTGAATAGGATGAAAGCTAAAGAACTAAGAGATTTAACAAGCGAAGAATTAATGAACAAGTTAAATGGTTTTAAAAGTGAATTATTTAGCTTAAGATTCCAATTAGCTACTGGTCAATTAGAAAACACAGCAAGAATAAAGTTCGTGAAGAAAGATATAGCTAGAGTTAAAACTATACTTGCTGAAAGAAAGTTAAACGAAACTAGAGCTTAATTTTGGAAAGGAGGCTGTCAAACATGGAAAGAGGAAGAAGAAAAGTAAGAGTAGGCCGTGTTGTTAGTAATAAAATGGATAAAACAATAGTTGTTTCTGTTGAAGATTTCGTACGTCATCCATTATATAACAAGCCAGTTAAGAGAACTAAGAAATTTAAGGCTCACGATGAGAACAACGTATGTAGCATCGGAGATAGAGTAAGAATAATGGAAACTAGACCTTTATCTAAAGACAAGAGATTCAGACTAGTTGACGTTATAGAGAAAGTTAAGTAGTTTTTGAAGAAGGAGGGATTACGATATGATACAACAAGAATCACGTCTAAGAGTTGCTGATAACTCAGGAGCTAAGGAACTTTTAACTATCCGTGTATTAGGCGGAAGTAAAAGAAGATATGGTAACATAGGTGACGTTATAGTTGCAACTGTTAAAAGTGCAACACCAGGTGGAGTTGTAAAAAAAGGTAAAGTAGTTAAAGCTGTTATAGTAAGAACTAAGCAAGGCGTAAGACGTAAAGATGGTAGTTATATATCATTTGACGAGAATGCTGCAGTTATCATAAAAGATGATAAAACTCCAGTAGGAACTCGTATATTCGGGCCTGTTGCTAGAGAGTTAAGAGACAACGACTTTATGAAAATAGTATCTCTTGCTCCAGAAGTACTATAATAAGGAGGTGCAATAGGACATGATGCGTGTTAAAAAAGGTGACACTGTTGTAGTTATAGCAGGTAAAGATAAAGGTAAAAAAGGTACAGTTACTAAGGTTTTCACTAAAACTAATAAAGTATTAGTTGAAGGTGTTAACGTAATAACTAAACACCAAAAACCAACTGCTGTAAACCCACAAGGTGGAATAATAAATAAAGAAGCCCCAATACACATATCTAACGTAATGCCAGTAGATCCTGAAACAGGAAAAGGTACAAGAGTTAGATTTGAAGTTAAAGATGGGCAAAAAGTTAGAGTATCAGTAAAGAGCGGAAAAGAAATATAATAAGCTTGAAAGGAGGGACTACAAATGACTTCTAGATTACAAGAAAAATATGTTAAAGAAGTTGCTCCAGCTTTAATGGAGAAATTTGGATACAAAAACGTTATGGAAATACCTAAGTTAGAGAAAATAGTAATAAACATGGGTATAGGTGATGCAAGAGAAAATCCAAAAGGATTAGAAGCTGCAGTTGCAGAATTAGAAATGATATCTGGTCAAAAGCCTGTTATAACTAAGGCGAGAAAATCAGTAGCTAACTTCAAATTAAGAGAAGGTATGCCTGTTGGAACTAAAGTTACTTTAAGAGCTGACAAAATGTACTACTTTATGGATAAGTTAGTTAATATATCTTTACCAAGAGTTAGAGACTTCAGAGGGGTTAATGCTAATGCATTCGACGGAAGAGGTAACTACGCTTTAGGATTAAAAGAACAATTTATATTCCCTGAAATAGAGTACGACAAGGTTGACAAAGTAAGAGGAATGGATGTAATATTCGTAACTACAGCTAAAACTGATGAAGAAGCTAGTGAGTTATTAAGATTATTAGGAATGCCATATTCTAAGTAAATAAAGGAGGGATTCCAGTGGCTAGAAAAGCGATGGTTGTAAAACAACAAAAAAAGCAAAAGTACGCAACTAGAGAATATACTAGATGTACAATATGTGGTAGACCACACTCTGTACTAAGAAAATTCGGTATATGCCGTATATGCTTTAGAGAATTAGCTTATAAAGGTCAAATACCTGGTGTAAGAAAAGCAAGTTGGTAAGACTTGGTTAAAATGGAAGGAGGGTTACAATATGACAATGACAGATCCAATAGCAGATATGTTAACACGTATAAGAAATGCTAACATGGTTAAGCATGAAACTGTTGATGTTCCTGCTTCTAATATGAAGAAAGAATTAGCTAGAATCTTATTAGAAGAAGGTTTCATAAGAGGGTACGATGTTATAGAAGATGGAAAACAAGGAATAATAAGAATACAATTAAAGTACGGACAAGCAGGAGAGAAAGTTATAACAGGATTAAAGAGAATATCTAAGCCTGGTATGAGAGTTTACGCTGCTAAAGAAGAATTACCAAAAGTATTAAACGGATTAGGTATATCAATAATATCTACTTCAAAAGGTATATTAACTGATAGACAAGCTAGAAAAGAAGGCGTTGGTGGAGAAGTAATCTGCTACGTTTGGTAATAAAAACGAACAATGTAAGGAGGTGCAACTATGTCAAGAATAGGTGTTAAACCAATAAACGTTCCTGCAGGTGTTGAGGTAACTATAGCTGATAACAATGTAGTTACAGTAAAAGGACCAAAAGGAACTTTAACTAAAGAATTCACTAATGAATTATCTATAAAAAAAGAAGAAAATACTATATTAGTTGAAAGACCAACTAATAATAAGAAACATAGATCTTTACACGGATTAACTAGAACTTTAATAGACAATATGGTAGTAGGTGTTACTACTGGATTCGAGAAAAAGTTAGAGTTAGTTGGTGTTGGGTACAGAGCTCAAAAACAAGGAAACAAATTAGTTATGAACTTAGGATTCTCTCATCCAGTTGAGATGGTAGACCCAGAAGGAATAACTGTTGAAGCTCCAAACCAAACTGAATTAGTTGTAAAAGGAATAGACAAGCAATTAGTAGGAAACTATGCTGCTAAGATAAGAGCTTGGAGAGAGCCAGAGCCATACAAAGGTAAAGGTATAAGATACGCTGGTGAAGTTGTAAGACGTAAAGAAGGTAAAACTGGTAAGAAATAATACCAAAAGATAAACGCTAGAAAGGAGTGATCTCTGTGTTTAAAAAAGCTAACAAAAACGCAAATAGACTTCAAAGACATAAGAGAGTTCGTAGAAAAATAACTGGAACTACTCAAAGACCAAGATTATGTGTATTCAGAAGTTCTAATAACATATATGCTCAAATAATAGATGATACTAACAGAGTAACTGTTGTTTCTGCATCTTCTTTAGAAGCTGAAATAAAAGGTGCTGTTAATCACTGTGGAAATAAAGAAGCAGCTAGAAAAGTTGGAGAACTTATCGCTAAGAGAGCTGTTGAAAAAGGTATAACTGAAGTTGTATTTGACAGAGGTGGATACTTATATCACGGAAGAGTTCAAGAATTAGCTGAAGGTGCTAGAGAAGCTGGACTTAAGTTCTAATACAAAGGAGGGAAAAAAATGCTACGTCGTAAGCCAATAGATGCAAGACAACTTGATCTTCAAGAGAAAGTTATCGAAGTTAGACGTGTTACTAAGGTTGTTAAAGGTGGTAGAAACTTTAGATTTGCAGCTTTAGTAGTTGTTGGAGATGAAAACGGACACGTTGGTATAGGTGCTGGTAAAGCTATGGAAGTACCAGATGCTATAAGAAAAGCAGTTGAAGATGCTAAGAAGAATTTAATAAATGTACCTATGGTTGGTACTACTATACCTCACCAAGTTAACGGACACTTTGGTGCTGGAAAAATATTAATAATGCCTGCTGTTCAAGGTACTGGGGTTATAGCTGGAGGACCTGCTAGAGCCGTACTTGAATTAGCTGGATTAAAGGATGTTAGAGCTAAATCTTTAGGAACTAACAACCCAAGAAACATGGTAAATGCTACAATAGAAGGTTTAAGATCTTTAAGAACAGCTGAGGATATAGCTAAACTTAGAGGTAAAAAAGTAGAAGATCTTCTAGGGTAAGGAGGTAGTAAAGAATGGCTAAATTACAAATAAAGTTAGTTAGAAGTACAATAGGAACTACTCCTAACCAAAGAAAGAACGTAGAAGCGTTAGGATTAAGAAAAAGAGAGCAAGTAGTTGTTAAAGAAGACAACGCTCAAATGAGAGGTATAATAGCTAAAGTTAGTCACTTAGTAGAAGTAACTGAAATAGCTGAATAATAATATTTAAACACACTAAGGGAGGTGCAATCCATGAAGTTACATGAATTAAGACCAGCTGAAGGTGCAGTTTCATCTAAAAAGAGATTAGGTAGAGGTACTGCTACTGGACAAGGTAAAACTTCAGGACGTGGACAAAAAGGTCAAAAGTCTCGTTCAGGTGGTGGAGTAAGAGTTGGATTCGAAGGTGGACAAATGCCACTTGCTAGAAGACTTCCTAAGAGAGGATTCAAGAATCCTTGTAAGAAAGTTTACTCACTAGTTAACGTAGAAACTTTAAATAGATTCGAAAATGGAACAGAAATAACAGCTGAATTACTTAAGGCTACTGGAGTAATAAGCAAAATAGAAAAAGACGGCGTTAAAATCTTAGGTGAAGGTAACTTAGAAAAAGCTTTAACTATAAAAGCTGCTAAGTTTACTGCTTCAGCGCAAGAAAAAATAGAAAAAGCTGGAGGAAAGGCAGAATTAGTTTAATCTAATCTGCTAACTCTTGGCCATAAGGCAGGGGTGAGTTTAACGTGCTGTCAAACTTAAAACAAGCTTGGAAAATAAAAGATGTAAGAAGAAAAATTTTATATACTTTGATGATGATTGTTATCTTTAGGATAGGATGTACAATTCCTGTTCCTGGAGTTAATAGAGATATTATAAAGGGAATGGTTGACGGAAACGGTCTTCTTTCCCTATATAATATGTTTACAGGAGGAGCTTTTAGTAACTTCACCTTATTTGCATTAGGGATTAGTCCTTATATAACAGCATCGATAATAATTCAACTTTTAACTATCGGATTCCCATCTCTTGAAGAACTTCAAAAGTCTGGTGAAGAAGGTAAGAAGAAGATAAATAAATACACTAAGTATACGGCATTAGGATTAGCTATAATACAAGCTATCGGTATAACACTAGGAATAGTGAGACGTGCTTTACAGATAAATAGTGTATTTTTTATAGTTACTGTTATAATTACATTAATATCAGCGAGTATGTTATTAATGTGGATGGGCGATAAGATTACTGAAAAAGGATTAGGTAATGGAAGCTCTGTGATAATATTTATAGGAATTATATCTAGAATTCCTACAGATGTAAAACAAGCTATAGGACAATTTGAAACAGGTAGCATTGCGCTATGGGTTTTAATTATTATGGCTATAGTATCGCTTCTTACAGTAGCTGCGGTTACATATATACAAGAAGCAACAAGAAAAATACCAGTACAATATGCTAAAAGAGTTGTAGGAAGAAAAACATATGGGGGTCAAAACTCTCATATACCAATGAAGGTAAATCAATCTGGAGTTATACCAGTAATATTTGCAAGTTCATTGTTAGCATTCCCACAAACTATAGCAATATTTATGGGTAAAAATGCTCAGGCATTTGTAACTAAATTTTTATCTCCTAGTGGAGAGCCAGGTTTCTGGATATATTTAGTTATAGAAGTTATTTTAATAATATTCTTCTCTTATTTCTATACTACTATATCATTCAATACGGAAGATATAACTAATAATATGAAAAATAGTGGAGGTTTTATACCAGGTATAAGACCAGGTAAACCAACTATGGATTACTTAAATAGAATATTATCTAGACTAACATTAGCAGGAGCTTTATTCTTAGCTGTTATAGCAATAATTCCATCTATAATAAGTAAGTTTACAGGAGTGCATTTAAGTCTTGCTGGAACATCATTACTTATAGTTGTTGGAGTTGCGCTTGAACTTAAGAGACAGCTAGAATCAAACTTAGTAATGAGAAGTTATCAAGGCTTCTTAAAATAAATGGAGATGATCATATGAGAATAATATTACTTGGACCTCCTGGTGCGGGTAAAGGTACTCAAGCAGCAGGGATAGTAGAAAAATACAATATACCTCATATATCAACTGGAGATATATTCAGAAAGAATATAAAAGAAGGTACAGAACTTGGAAAAAAAGCTAAAGGATTTATAGATCAAGGTCTTTTAGTTCCAGATGAATTAACAGTAGGTCTAGTTACAGATAGAATATCTCAACCAGACTGCAAAAATGGATTCATGTTAGATGGATTTCCGAGAAATGTAGCTCAGGCTCAACATTTAGATAAATATCTAAAAGAAGTTGGTATATCTTTAGACAAAGTGGTTAACATTGAAGTTGACAAAGATATATTAGTTGGTAGAGCAGTAGGCAGAAGAATTTGTAAATCTTGTGGTGCTACTTACCATGTTGAGTTTAACCCTCCAAAAGTAGATGGCGTATGCGATGTATGTGGAGGAGAACTTTACCAAAGAGCAGATGATAATGAAGAAACTGTATCAAAGAGAATACAAGTTTACCTTGATGAAACTAAGCCATTAGTTAACTATTATTCTCAAGAAGGTATAATAGCTAATATAAATGGTCAACAATCTATAGATAAGGTATTTGCAGATATAGTTAATGCTCTAGGAAGTGAAAAATAATGATTATTTTAAAATCTAAGCAACAAATTGAGCTTATGAGAGAATCAGGTAAAATTGTTGCTGAAACACATGAGATTTTAAGAGATGCTATTAAACCGGGAATATCTACTTTAGAGTTAGATAAAATAGCTGAAAGTCATATTAGAAAATATAATGCAGTCCCATCTTTTAAAGGTTATAATGGTTTTTCTGGTTCTATATGCGCTTCTATAAATGAAGAAGTTGTACATGGAATTCCGGGACCTAAAACTTTAAAGGAAGGTGACATAATAAGTATCGATATAGGTGCTTATTATAAAGGATATCATGCAGACTCAGCTAAAACGCATGGAGTCGGTGTAATATCTGAAGAAGATAGGAAATTAATAGAAGTAACAAAAGAAAGCTTCTATGAAGGAATAAAGTTTGCTAAACTAGGATGTAGACTTTCTGATATTTCGCATGCAGTACAAACACACGTAGAAAAAAACAATTTTTCAGTAGTTAGAGACCTTGTAGGACACGGAGTGGGCACACAGTTACATGAAGATCCTCAAATACCTAACTATGGACGACCAGGAAAAGGTCCAAAACTTAAAGAAGGCATGGTACTTGCTATTGAACCTATGGTTAACTATGGTAAGCACTATGTTAAAGTTTTGAGAGATGGTTGGACAATTGTTACAATTGACTCTAAAAAGTCAGCTCATTATGAGCATACGATAGCTATTACTGAGGATGAACCTTTGATATTAACAAAGCTATAATCTATAAAGTAGGTGAAAAATTTGCTATCAAAAGATTTATGTATAGGTCAAGTTGTTCGAAACTTATCTGGAAGAGATACTGGTAGATTATTTTTCGTAGTAAAAGTAATTGATAAAGAGTATGTTCTAATATCGGATGGTAAAAAAAGAAAACTTGAAAAACCTAAACTAAAAAAAGTTAAGCACTTGCAAAAGTATGATATAATTAACAATGTTGTTAAATATAAAATAGAATCTAATAATTCTATCAATAATGCTTTTATAAGAGCTGAACTTGGAAAGTTAAACTATGTTTAGCTTATTGAATGGAGGTTTGGTTAGTTAATGGCCAAAAAAGATGTTATAGAATTTGAAGGTACAGTTACAGAAAACTTACCTAATGCTATGTTTAAGGTTAAACTAGAAAACGGACACGAAGTTTTATGTCATCTTTCTGGAAAATTAAGAATGAACTTTATAAGAATTCTTGAAGGAGATAAGGTTAATGTTGAACTTTCTCCATACGACCTTACAAGAGGCAGAATTACTTGGCGTAAGAAGTAGACTAACAATGCTAGTCTAAGGAGGGATTAATAATGAAAGTAAGACCATCAGTAAAACCAATGTGTGAAAAATGTAAAGTAATAAAGAGAAAAGGTAGAGTAATGGTTATATGCGAAAATCCTAAGCACAAGCAAAAGCAAGGTTAATAAATTGTGCTAGCATTTTGTTAAATATTATAGTATAATATTATATTGTGATAATTAACAAACTTTTTTTGGATTTTATGTAAACATGAATCGGAATTCACTTATTATTTAAGAAAATTTAATCATGAAAAAAGTTTAAAAAGTTAAGTTGTAGGAGGTGCAAAGTATGGCAAGAATAGCTGGGGTAGATTTACCTAGAGAAAAAAGAGCAGAAATAGGCTTAACATATATCTACGGTATAGGTAAGGCAACTGCTAACGAAATATTAGCTAAAGCTGACATAGATCCTAACGTAAGAATCAAAGATTTATCTGAAGATCAAGTTAACGACTTAAGAAAGATAATAGATAATGATTTCTTAGTTGAAGGAGATTTAAGAAGAGAAATAGCTTTAAATATAAAGAGATTAAGAGATATAAAGTGTTACAGAGGTATGAGACATGCTAAAGGTCTTCCTTTAAGAGGACAAAAAACTAAGACTAACGCTAGAACTAGAAAAGGTCCTAGAAAGACTGTATCTCGTAAGAAGAAGAAGTAATAGTTAGAAGAGGAGGGAAGAATAATGGCTAAACCAAAAAAGAAAGTTACACGTGTTAGAAGAAGAGAGCGTAAAAACATAGAACGTGGACATGCTCATATACAATCAACTTTTAACAATACTATAATAACTTTAACAGACGTTCATGGTAACGCGTTATCTTGGGCAAGTTCTGGACAATTAGGATTTAAAGGATCAAGAAAAGCAACTCCATTTGCTTCTCAAATGGCTGCTGAAACAGCTGCGAAAGCTGCAATGGAACACGGATTAAAGAGTGTAGAAGTATTCGTTAAAGGACCAGGTTCTGGTAGAGAGGCTGCTATAAGAGCTTTACAAGCTACTGGTTTAGAAGTAACTATGATAAAAGACGTTACTCCAATACCACACAACGGATGTAGACCACCAAAAAGAAGAAGAGTGTAATTTAGGAGGTGTAATTAATGGCAAGATATACAGGTGCATCATGTAGACAATGTCGTAGAGAGGGAATGAAGTTATTCCTTAAAGGTGACAGATGTTATACTGACAAATGTGCTATAGTTAAAAGAAACTATGCTCCAGGACAACATGGACAAGGAAGAAAGAAAGTTTCTAACTATGGATTACAATTAAGAGAAAAACAAAAAGTTAAGAGAATATATGGAGTTTTAGAAACTCAATTCAGAAACTTATACGAGCGTGCTGAAAAAATGCCTGGTATAGCAGGGGAAAACTTATTAAGCTTATTAGAAAGAAGATTAGACAACGTAGTTTACAGAATGGGATTAGCATCTTCTAGAAAAGAAGCTAGACAATTAGTAAGACACGGTCATTTCACTTTAAACGGACATAAGGTAGATATACCTTCTTTAACAGTAGTTAACGGAGATGTTATAGCTGTTAAGGAAACATCTAAGTCTTCTGCAAAATTCAAAGGATTAGTAGAAAGTAACTCAAGAATAGCTCCTAAATGGTTAGATGCTAACTTAGAGAACATGACAGCTTCTGTTGTTGCTAATCCAGGAAGAGAAGATATAGATCTTGAAATAGCTGAACACTTAATAATAGAGCTTTACTCTAAGTAATAAGTATAGTTATAAAAAATATTTTAAGATTTTGTTTACCCTCAGTGGATTAATAAATTTTAAGGAGGGTTTTGTCCATGATAGAAATAGAAAAACCAAGAGTAGATATAATTGAAATTAGCGAAGACCATAGATATGGTAAATTCGTTATAGAGCCTCTAGAAAGAGGATATGGAATAACTATAGGTAATGCATTAAGAAGAATATTATTATCTTCTTTACCAGGAGTAGCTGTTAACTCTATAAGAATAGATGGAGTTCTTCATGAGTTCTCAACAGTTCCTGGTGTTAAAGAAGATGTTACTGAAATAATATTAGCATTAAAAGAATTATCAGCTACTATAGATGGTGAAGGAAATAGAACACTTAAAATAGAAGCACAAGGACCATGTACAGTAACAGGTGCTGACATAATATGTCCTCCAGATGTTGAAATAATAAGCAAAGACTTACATATAGCTACGCTAGATGATAATTCTAAGTTTAACATGGAAATATCTGTGAATAAAGGAAGAGGATATATCTCTTCTGAAGACAATAAAACAGAGCATATGCCTATAGGAGTTCTTCCTGTAGATTCAATATATACTCCTGTTGAAAAAGTTAGCTACCATGTTGAAAATACTAGAGTTGGTCAAAAATCAGATTATGATAAATTAATACTTGAAGTTTGGACTAATGGAAGTATAAATCCTCAAGAAGGAATATCACTTGCAGCTAAGGTTCTAGTTGAACATCTTAATCTATTCATAGATTTAACAGAGCATGTAAGCAATGTTGAAATAATGGTAGAAAAAGAAGAAGATCAAAAAGAAAAAGTTCTTGAGATGACTATCGAAGAATTAGACTTATCAGTTAGATCTTACAACTGTTTAAAGAGAGCGGGAATAAATACAGTTGAAGAATTAGCTAATAAATCTGAAGAAGATATGATGAAAGTTAGAAACTTAGGTAAAAAGTCATTAGAAGAAGTAATCCAGAAGTTAGAAGAACTTGGATTAGGTCTTAAACCAAGCGAAGAGTAAGCGCAAAGGAGGGATAAGCATGGCTAAGTACCGTAAATTAGGACGTGTAACTGCTCATAGAAATCTTATGTTAAGAAACTTAGTAACAGACTTACTAAGAAATGGAAAAATAGAAACTACAGTTACTAGAGCGAAAGAAACTCGTAGAATGGCAGAAAAGATGATAACTCTTGCTAAGAGAGGAGATCTTCATGCTAGAAGACAAGTTTTAGCTTATGTTTTAGATGAAACAGTAGTTAACAACTTATTCACTGATATAGCACCAAAGTATGCTGAGAGAAACGGTGGATATACTAGAATAATAAAAATAGGACCAAGAAGAGGCGACGCTGCTGAAATGGCTCTAATAGAATTAGTATAGTATATAAAGGATTAGGCTTTGCCTAATCCTTTTTTTAATGCAATTAAATATCAAATTTGCTATCTATGGTGTTATAATTTAATAGTGTATGACTTAATTAATTAAGAATTTTTGTTTTAATGTGTAAATTAAATTGTGATATAATACAGTATAATTGCTATTAAGAAACACTACTAATTAAAGGAGAGCAAATGTATGAAAGATATAGTAAGTGTTAAAGATATATCGTTTGAGTATGTAACTGAAGATAGTAGATTTAAAGCTATAGATGATTTATCTTTAAATGTGAAGCAAGGAGAATTTGTTGTAGTTATAGGTCATAATGGATCGGGGAAATCTACTCTTTCAAAGAATTTAAATGCTATTCTCATGCCTACTAAGGGTGATATATATATAGATGGTCTAAACACTAAAGATGAAGAGCATTTATGGGATATTAGACAAACAGCAGGGATGGTTTTTCAAAATCCAGACAATCAAATTGTAGCTACTATAATTGAAGAGGATGTAGCCTTTGGACCTGAAAATTTAGGTATAGAGCCTATCGAAATTAGAAAAAGGGTTAAAGAGGCTTTAACAAGTGTTGGAATGTATGAATTAAGAGATAGACAACCTCATTTATTATCAGGGGGTCAAAAACAGAGAGTAGCTATAGCGGGTATAATAGCTATGAAGCCTAAATGTATAATTTTTGATGAAGCTACAGCTATGTTAGACCCATCTGGAAGAAAAGAAGTTATGAAAACTATAAAAAGGCTTAATAAAGAAGAAAATATAACTATAATGCATATAACTCATTTTATGGAAGAAGCAGTTGATGCAGATAGAGTTATAGTTATGGAAAAAGGTAAAAAAGTTTTAGAAGGAACTCCTAAAGAGGTATTTTCTAAAGTAGATAAGTTAAAAAGAATAGGGTTAGATGTACCGTATATGACAGAATTAAGTAAAGAGCTTAAAGAAGAAGGATTAGATATAAATGATGATATATTAACTGTGGATGAGATGGTGATGAAATTATGTCAATTATAATAGAAAATTTAACACACATATACAATGAAGGAATGCCCTTTGCTAGTAAAGCATTAGATAATATAAATTTAACTATAGAAGATGGAGACTTTGTAGGTCTTATTGGACATACAGGATCGGGGAAATCAACTTTAATTCAACACCTAAATGGTATATTAAAACCATCAACAGGAAAGATTTTAATTAACAAAGTAGATATAACAGATAAAAACTTAAATTTAACAGATATAAGGAAGAAAGTTGGCGTTGTATTTCAATATCCAGAATACCAACTATTTGAAGAAACGGTAGAAAAAGATATAGCCTTTGGACCTTCAAATTTAGGCCTAGAAGAGGAAGAGATAAGAAAAAGGGTCAAAACTTCCATGGAAGCTGTTGGACTTGATTATGATGTATTTAAGGATAAATCACCATTTGAATTATCTGGTGGTCAAAAACGTAGAGTTGCGATAGCTGGAGTTATAGCTATGAATCCAGAAGTTTTAATTCTAGATGAACCAACAGCGGGATTAGATCCTAAAGGAAGAGATGAAATATTCGAATTAATAAAAATGCTACATGATGAAAAAAATATGACTATAATATTATCATCTCATAGCATGGATGATATGGCTAAGTTAGTTAAAAATATAATTGTAATGAATGCAGGTAAAGTGGAGTTTATGGGTTCTACTAGAGAGGTATTTGAAAATCATTCTAATAGGCTTAAAGAAATAGGCCTAGACATTCCTCAAGTTTTAGAACTTTGTAATAAGTTAAGAGAAAAAGGTTTTGATATTAGAACAGATATACTAACTATAGAGGAAGCTAAAAAAGAAATAATAAGAGTTATGAGAGGAAAAGGAAAATGCTAAAGGATATAACTATAGGGCAATACTATCCTACAAGCTCAATTATCCATAAACTAGATGCTAGAGTTAAGCTTGTAGCAACTTTTATATTTATGGTTTCATTGTTTATAATAAATAAATTTTGGCCATATTTGATAGTGGTAGGATGTTTACTTTCTGTAATCAAATTATCAAAAATACCTAGAAAGTTTATAGTAAAGGGTCTTAAACCTTTAAAGTGGATTATAATATTCACATTTATAATAAATATATTTTTCATACCGGGAGATCCTATTTGGTCATTTGGATTTATAAAGATAACTGAACAAGGTATAAGCCAAGCGATATTTATGGGACTTAGACTTATATTTTTAGTTGTTGGGACATCTTTACTTACACTTACAACATCACCTATTGAACTCACAGATGGTATAGAGAGACTACTAAAACCTTTAAGAAAGATTGGATTCCCTGTACATGAATTAGCTATGATGATGACTATTGCTTTAAGATTTATACCTACACTATTGGATGAAACAGACAAGATAATGAAAGCTCAAATGTCTAGAGGGGCTGATTTTGAAAGTAAAAATATAATAAATAGAGCAAAGAATTTAGTTCCTCTGTTAATACCTTTATTTATAAGTGCGTTTAGAAGAGCTGATGAATTAGCTATGGCTATGGAAGCTAGATGTTATAGAGGTGGATATAATAGAACTAAAATGAAAGAAGTCATAATGACTAAGGCTGACTATATAGCATATGCTATACAATTTATTTACTTAGGTGTAATATTAGTTATAAGATTTATATAAAAGAGGTATTTTATGAGAAATATAAAATTAACTATACAATACAATGGTAAAAATTATTGTGGTTGGCAAAAACAAAATGATTCTTTAGGTATACAAGGTACTATAGAACAAGCAATAAAAGAAATAACTAATGAAGATGTTAAAATAACTGGATCAGGAAGAACTGATGCAGGAGTTCATGCGTTAGGACAAGTTGCAAATTTTAATACTGAGACTAGCATACCAGTAGAAAATATACCTAATGCATTAAACTCAAAGTTGCCTAAAGATATATCTATAATAAGTGCAGAGGAAATGCCTTTAGATTTTCATTCGAGGTATTGTGCTAAAGGAAAAACTTATAGATACATGATATATAATAATCCATATAGAACGCCTATATACAATAATATATCTTATTTTGTTAAGTATGATTTAGATCTTGAAAAGATGAAAAAAGAAGCTAAATCTTTAATAGGAACTTATGATTTTAAAGGATTTATGAGCTCTGGTTCATCAGTAAAAGATACTGTTAGAACTATATATGATATTCAAATTATTAAACAAGAAGATTTGATAGTTATTGAAGTTCAAGGTAATGGATTTTTATATAATATGGTAAGAATAATAGTTGGGACATTGGTTGATATAGGAAGAGGAAGAATAAATTCAGACATGTCAAGTATAATAGAATCTAAGTCAAGATCAATGGCTGGGCACACAGCTCCAGCACAGGGATTATTTCTTAAAAAAGTTGATTATTAGCTTGACACACTAGGGTGCATGTATTAAAATATACAAGAGTGTGTTAATAAGTCCACTTGCCCCGGACTTGACATAGACGGTAAAATATCATATGGAAATAAGATAAGGAGGGACTTGTAATGAAAAGTTATATAGCTAAACCAGCTGACGTACAAAGAAAATGGTACGTAGTTGATGCTGAAGGAAAAACATTAGGTCGTATGGCTACAGAAATAGCTACAATATTAAGAGGAAAGCACAAACCAACATTCACACCTCACGTTGATGGTGGAGATTTTGTTGTTGTTGTAAATGCTGATAAAGTAGTTTTAACAGGAAAGAAATTAGATCAAAAAATGTACAGATACCACACTGGATATGTAGGTGGATTAAAAGAAATAACTTATAGAGAAATGATGGAAAAGAAACCTGAAGAGGTTGTTATGCATGCAGTAAGCGGTATGTTATGTAAGAACAGATTAAGAAGCAGAATGATGACTAGATTAAGAGTATTTGCTGGACCAAATCACGGACACGAAGCTCAAAATCCAGAAGTTTTAAACTTTAAATAATCATAACGGGTGAAAGGAGGAGTTAATCATGGCTAACGTACAATACTACGGAACAGGAAGAAGAAAACACTCTGTAGCAAGAGTAAGACTAGTTGCAGGTGAAGGAAATATAATAGTAAATGGAAGAAAAGTTGAAGAATACTTCAACTATGAAACTTTAATAAGAGATGTTAAACAACCATTAGTTTTAACAGGAACTGAAAACAAATATGATATCATAGTAAAGGTTGAAGGTGGAGGATTCACTGGACAAGCTGGAGCTATAAGACATGGTATATCTAGAGCTTTATTAACAGTAGACGCTGAGTTAAGACCAGCTTTAAAGAAAGAAGGATTCTTAACTAGAGATGCTAGAATGAAGGAAAGAAAGAAATACGGATTAAAGGCAGCAAGAAGAGCTCCACAATTCTCAAAGAGATAATTATATATGTTTATTCAAAGACTTTGGAATATTCCAAAGTCTTTTTTTATATAATATATGGGGTGATATTATATGAAATATATTAAACATGTAAGCATAATAGGATTTTTTATGTGTTTTCTCTGTATATTTATATTTGAAGTGAATAAAAACTCTAAGGATGTTATGTCTTATATGCCTATTACTAATAAAGTTATATTATTAGATGCTGGTCATGGAGGAATAGACCCAGGAGCTACAAATGAGGACAAATCTATACTAGAAAAAGATATCAATTTACAGATTACATTAAAGTTAAGAGAATTACTTGAATCGAGTGGTTGTTTAGTTTTATTAACTAGAGAAGAAGATACCAGTCTCTATGAAGAAGAAGCTGGAAAAACAACTAGACAAAAATATAATGAAAACCTTAAAAATAGAAGGAAAATGATAGAAGAATCTGGTGTAGATGCTTTTGTATCTATACACCTAAATAAGTTTGAACAAAGTAAATACTATGGAGCTCAAACTTTTTATCCTGAGGGTCAAAATGATAGTAAATTATTATCTCAATTTATTCAAGATGAATTAAAGAGAGTTGTAGATAAGACAAATCAGAGAAAAATTAAACCAAGTAAAGATATATATCTTTTAAAGGAAAATAAGATTCCATCTGTTTTAATAGAATGTGGATTTTTGTCTAATGAAAAAGAATCTAAATTATTAAATGATGAGAAATATCAGGAAAAAGTAGCTTGGGCTATATATGCAGGAATACAGAAATATTTTGGATCAAATGTACATAATTAAAGATTTCAGGACTCATATATGCAAAATTTGCAATGTATATATGAGTTTTATTGTTTTTTATAATAATATTTTAAAAAAGTTTAAAAAAAGTATTGACCTTTTATTAGAAAAATAGTATAGTATTACTTGTCCTTAAGAAAAGGGCAAAACAAACTAAGAACTTTGAAAATTAAACAGTAGGTTAATTATATAAATTCTTTTTAAAGAATTAAACAACAAACAACCAAGC
>NZ_LN679998.1:68126-158015 GCF_000953675.1 Paraclostridium sordellii
CACAGAAGTTAAGCTCTTTAGCGCCGATGGTACTTGGTGGGAAGCTGCCTGGGAGAGTAGGACGTAGCCACGTAATCTTTTTTTATTTAAAAAAGTCACTTTTTAAGTGGCTTTTATTTGAATAAAAATATATGTGGAAGGAGGAGCTTTAATTAATTTAAAGCTATATATAAATGAATACGCCTATAATAAATTCTTTAAATAAAATTATTGATGATAATATAATATCTTTTCATATGCCAGGACATAAAAAGGGGTTTATTTATGAATCATTGGGTTATGAAAAACTATTAAAAAGTATATATAAATTAGATACAACTGAAATACCAGGTACTGATAATTTACATTCACCAGAAGATGCTATAAGAAAGTCTCTAGAAATGGCTTCAGAGGTATTTAAAAGTGATAAAACATATTACTTAGTCAATGGATCAACTTGTGGGATAGAAGCAGCCATAACATCTATAGTGAAACCAAAAGCAAAAATAATAATAAATAGAGATTGTCATCAATCGGCAATTAATGCATGTATAATTGGAGATATAGAACCTGTATATATAAATACAAGTATAAATGAATATAGCAATATTATAGAAGGTGTAAAAGTTGAGGATGTAAAACTAGTTATTGATAAAAATTTAGATGCAAAAGCTTTATTTTTAACATATCCAACTTACTTTGGAAATACTTTCGATTTAAAGGAAATTTGTGATTATGCTCATAGTAAAAATATGTGTGTAATTGTTGACGAGGCACATGGAGCACATTTAGGTTTAAGTGAAGAATTACCTGAAACTGCTTTAAGTCAAGGAGCTGATTTAGTTATACAGAGTACACATAAAACTTTACCATCATTTACCCAATCATCTATGTTGCATGTAAAAGGAAATAGAGTGGATATAGATAAATTATCTAGTATGCTGAGAATAACTCAAACATCTAGCCCATCTTATTTACTTATGGCATCACTAGAAATTGCTGTAGATATTTACTTAAACAAGGGCAAAGACTTAATGGAAAGTTTATTAAATAACATAGAAAATTTTAAAGATAGTATAAATTTTCTAAAATATATTAAAATAGATTATTCTAATGATAAAACAAAAATATATTTAAACACTAAAAAATTAGGTATAACTGGGTATGAGTTAGAAAATATATTAAGACAAAATTATAATATACAGGTAGAGTTATCAAATTATTATGGAGTTTTATTAATAGCAACTATAGGAAATACAAAAGATGAATTTGATAAATTAAAAGAATCATTAATTGACATAGAAAAAAGTATAAAAAATAAAGATATACTTAGAGATGTAGATTATCCTATGGAAATTCCAAAAAAAATATTAACTCCAAGAGAAGCATTCTATAGTAATAAGAAAAGTGTTAAAATAAATGATAGTATCGGGAAAATATCTGGAGATTATATAATACCATATCCACCAGGTATTAGTTTAGTGTCGCCGGGGGAAATAATTACAAAAGAGATTATAGATTATATTCTTCAGTGTAGAGAAAAAGGAATGAATGTTAGTGGAGTCAAGGACTCAAGCTTAGAATATATTCAAATTATAGATTTAAAGTAAAATATCAGAAAGGAAAATCTACTAAACTAAAATTTTTACTAATTAAGTTTATAGAATTATAGGTGTGAAATATGAAAGGCAAGTTAATAATCATAGAGAGTGGCTCAGATGCTAGCGGAAAAGCAACACAAACAAAAAAATTATTTAATAGACTAGAACAAGATGGATATAAGGTAAAAAAAGTAGAATATCCTAATTACAAATCAGAATCATCTGCATTAGTAAAGATGTATTTAAATGGTGACTTTGGAAAAAATGCAGAAGATGTAGATCCATATGTTGCATCTACATTTTTTGCAGCAGATAGATATGCATCATTCAAAACTGAATGGGAAGAGTTTTATAATAATGGTGGAATCATAATAGCAGATAGATATACTACATCTAATATGGTACATCAAGCGTCAAAGATGGATGAAAATGAGAGAGATAAGTTTATAAATTGGTTATTTGATTATGAGTTTAATTTATATAAAATACCAGAACCGGATTGTGTTGTATTTTTAAATGTTCCTATAGAATACAGTAAAAAACTTATGGAGAATAGGAAAAATAAGTTTACGGGAGAGGATAAAAAGGATATACATGAAAGTGATATAAGTTATTTATCTAAATCCTATGAAAACTCATTATATATAGCCAATAAATATAATTGGAATAAAATTAATTGCATAGAAAATGAAAATTTAAGAAGTATAGAGAGTATACATGAAGAAATATATAATATAGTTAAAGAAAATTTGAATTCTATGGAGAACTAGATATGTATTTTAATAATATTATAGGACAGAGTTTTGCTAAGAAATATATAATGAATTCTATAAACAAGGATAAAATAAATCATGCATACTTATTTGAAGGCATAGATGGAGTTGGAAAAACTACATTTGCAAAGGAGTTTGCAAAGTATTTATTAAAAATAGAACATCTTGAAAATAGTCCGGATTATATAAATATAGAACCACAAGGAGCTAGTATAAAAATAGCTCAAATTAGAAATTTACAGACAGATGTAATTATAAAGCCTCATGGAGATTATAAAATTTATGTAATAAATAATGCTGAAAAAATGACTATAGAGTCTCAAAATGCATTGTTAAAAACTTTAGAAGAACCTCCAGTATATGTAATTATAATACTTATAACAAATAATAAAAATTCTCTATTAGATACAATAAAATCTAGATGTGATATAGTTAAGTTCTTACCTATTCCCTCTATAGAATTAAAAAAATATTTAGAAGATAGAGGTATAGAGGAAAAAAAAGCTAGTATATTATCAACTTTTTCAAGAGGTAGTATTAATAAAGCTTTAGAGTTATCAGACTCATCAGACTTTATGATAATGAGGGGAGATATTCAAAATTATATACAAATTATGTTAGAAAAAAATGTTGTAGATATACTGGAACTTCCTAATAAACTTGATAAATATAAAGATAATATCTTAGAAGTTTTAGATATAACTATAAATTATTTTAGAGATATAATGATGATTAAAGAAAATATAGATAAATCTATGATCATAAATATTGATAAAATAACTTACTTACAAAACATGAGCAAAAAAATTAACTATTCTCAAGTATCTAAGATTATTGATATAATAGAAGAAACTAAGAAAAAGTTAAGAAGCAATTGTAACTTCAATTTGAGTGTACAAGTAATGGCTTTAAATATATATGAGGTGATTAAATGATAAGAATAGTGGGTGTTAGATTCAAAAGTGCAGGTAAAATATATTATTTCGATCCTGTGGATTTTGAGATAGAGAAAAACATAGATGTAGTCGTAGAAACAGCAAGGGGATTAGAATATGGTAAGGTGGTAGTAGGGCCTAAAGAATTAGATGAAAGCGAGCTTGTATCACCATTAAAGCCTATAGTAAGAATTGCAACAGAAGAAGATACTAAGATATATTTAGAAAACAAGGAAAAAGCAAAAGAGACGTTTGAGATTTGTCAGCAAAAAATAAAAGAACATGAATTAACTATGTTTCTTATAGATTGTGAGTATACATTTGATAGAAATAAATTAATATTCTACTTTACTGCAGAAGGAAGAATAGATTTTAGAGAACTTGTAAAAGACTTAGCATCTATATTTAAAACAAGAATAGAGTTAAGACAAATAGGAGTTAGAGATGAAGCTAAATCTATAGGTGGATTAGGACCATGTGGAAGAAGATTATGCTGTTCTTCGTGGTTAGGAGATTTTCAACCAGTTTCAATAAAAATGGCAAAAGATCAAAATTTATCACTTAATCCAACTAAAATTTCTGGAATTTGTGGAAGACTATTTTGTTGCTTAAAGTATGAGCATGATGTTTATAGTGAAGCTTTAGAAAAAATGCCTACTGTTGGATCAATAGTTCAAGTACCAGATGGAAAAGGAAAGGTTATTGAAATAAATCCACTTTTAGAACAAGCTAAAGTAGAATTACAAGATAAAAATGTTAAATTATATGAGAGAGAAGATATAAAAGTATTACAAGAAGCTAAAAAATGCAATGGATGTGGAGCAAGAGATGAAAAACTTGATGCAGAAACATTAAGAGAGCTAAAAAAATTAGAAGATTAATAGGGGTAGGATAATTCCTACCCTTTAAATTATAGATTTTAAGCAAGGAGTAGATTTATGGACGTAAAATTAAAGGATACAGAAAGAATAGATGATATACAATTAAAAGGACTGAGGCTAATACAAGACACTACAGGATTTTGTTTTGGAGTAGATGCTGTTTTACTTGCAAACTTTGCAAAGGTTAGAAAAGGTGCAAAGGTTGTTGATTTAGGAACAGGAACAGGAATTATACCAATACTTATTGCGGGAAAAAGTGAAGCAAAAGAAATTATAGGAGTTGAAATACAAGAAGAAGTATTTGAAATGGCTTCAAGATCTGTATTACTTAATGATTTACAAGATAGAGTTAAAATTGTTAATGGAGATATAAAAACAATAGATAATGAATTAGAAGTTAATACATTTGATGTAGTTACTTCTAATCCTCCATATATGCATGACAATGGAATAAAAAATCCTAATGACAAAAAAGCTATATCTAGACATGAGGTAAAATGTAACTTAGAAGATGTAATAAGATCTTCATCTAGACTACTTAAAGACCTAGGTAAATTTTATATGATTCATAGACCTACTAGATTAATAGAAATAATAACATTAGCAAGAAAGTATAAGTTAGAACCTAAACAAATTCAGTTTATACACCCTAAACAAGGAAAAGCTCCAAATATAATGTTAGTTCAATTTACAAAGGGTGGAAGACCAGATTTAAAAATACTAGATCCATTATATGTTTATGATGAGAATGGTAATTATACTAAAGATATAGAAGATATATATGCAAACGAAGATATAGGAGAGAAATAAATGAGTGGAAAATTATACGTATGTGGAACTCCAATAGGAAATTTGGAAGATATAACATATAGAACTTTAAAAATTTTAAACGAAGTAGATTTAATAGCGGCAGAAGATACTAGACATAGTATAAAGCTTTTAAATCACTTTGAAATATCTAAGCCTTTAACAAGTTATCATGAGCATAATAAAGAAAATAAAGGTGGATATTTAATCAATAAGTTATTAAGTGGAGAAAATATAGCTCTAATAAGTGATGCAGGAATGCCTGGAATATCAGACCCAGGTGAAGAAATTATAAAGCAAGCTATTGAAAATGATATAGAAGTAATAGTTTTACCAGGACCAACAGCATCTATTACAGCACTAATAGGATCAGGTCTAGAAACTGGTAAATTTGTATTTGAAGGATTTTTAGATAGAGATAAAAAAAGAAGAAGAGAAGAATTAGAATTAATAAAGCATGAAAAAAGAACTATAATATTTTATGAGTCACCTCACAGGCTAAAAGATACTCTAAAAGATATGCTTAAAATATTAGGAAATAGAAATATAGCTGTAAATAGAGAATTAACTAAGAAATATCAAGAAGTTATAAGAACTGATATACAAGGATGTATAGACATATTCAATGAAAGAGAAGTTAAAGGTGAATTTGTTCTTATAGTCGAAGGATTTAAAGGCGAAATAGAAGAAACTTGTGAATATAATGATTTAAATGATAGAGAATATGTAATAAAGCTTATGGAAGAGGGAATAACTAAGAAAGATGCTATTAAGTTTGTTTGCAAAGAAAGAAAATTAAAAAAAGATATAGTTTACAAGCAAGTTCTAGATTTATAGTAATGAGGTGGTAAAGCATGACATTAGCTGAAAAACTAATGGATTGTATAAAATGTGAAAAAAGCTATAGTTATATAAGAAAAATGGACGAATTAGGAGAATTAGAGCAAGTATTACCTATAACTAAAGAAATGAAAAGTGTAGGAGAATGTAAGTATCATGTTTTAAATTGTTTTGAACATTCTTTGGGAGCAGTAGAAGTATTTGAAGAGATAACAAATGATGGTGAGTTTTTTGATAGTCATATAAGAGATGCTGTTTTCAAAACATTAAATCAAAAAATAGATGATAAATTAACTAAAAAAGATCTTATAAAGTTAGGCATTTTTTTACATGATATGGGCAAGCCTTTAGCGATGACTGTAGATGATAATAATCGGATTCACTTTAAAAAACATGAGATACTTGGAGCTAATGAAATTTTTCAAATTGGAAGTAGATTAGGATTAAGCAAAAGAAATATTAACTTATTATATAAATATATTAGGTACCATATGACTTTATTAGAAATCTACAGATACAATGATATGAGTAAAGAAAATTTATTTAGTATTTTCGACAAATTAAAAGATGAAAGTATAGATATATTTTTGATTGGATATGCAGATATAGTATCTACTAGAAGACTTATAAAGCCTGAAGAAGATATAGGGGTAATTAAATCATATATGACATATGGAATAACTAATTATATTTATAGATACTCTAGAATCTAAATTTAAAAATTTAGTATGAAAATATAGACAATTTTAAAAAATTTGTATATTATAAGAGTGTATTAATTAATTAAAGTTAATACACTCTTATATATTTGTAATTAAAGCCTTTATTTAATAAAGGTTTAATTAATACATATATGGAAAACGATTTTACAAAAGGTGACGTAATTTTGGGGAGGATAAAATGAAAAAAGATATATCAAATAAATTAAAATCTATACAGCCATCTGTTACTTTGGCTATAACAGCAAAAGCTAAAAGTTTAAAAGCTCAAGGAGTAGATATAATAGGATTTGGTGCTGGGGAACCAGATTTTAGAACTCCAAAACATATAAGAGAAGCAGCGATAGATGCTATAGAAAATGAAAGTATAGGATACACTTCAGCATCAGGGATGGATAGCTTAAAACAGGCTATATGTGATAAGTTAAAAAGAGATAATAATCTAGAATATACTAAAGAACAAATAGTAGTATCTAATGGAGCTAAACATTCCTTATTTAATACATTATCTGCAATATGTAATCCTGGAGATGAAGTGATAGTTCCTAATCCGTATTGGGTAAGTTATCCTGAGTTAATTAGACTTGTAGATGCAAAACCTGTTTTTGTGGAATGTCCTGAAGAAGCAGAATTTAAATATACTGTTGAAGCTTTAGAAAAAGCAATAACAGAAAATACTAAAGCAATAATACTAAATACACCAAATAATCCAACAGGAACAGCATATAAAGAAGAAGATTTAAAAGCTATAGCAGATTTAGCAGTTAAAAATAATATATATGTGATATCAGATGAAATTTATGAAAAATTATTATATGAAGGAAATCATAAGAGTATAGCTTCATTCAATGAAGATATAAAAGATTTAACTATAGTTGTTAATGGAGTTGCAAAAGCTTACGCTATGACTGGATGGAGAATAGGATATACAGCTTGTAATAAAGAAATAGCTAAAATTATGTCTAATTTCCAAAGTCATGCTACATCAAATCCTAACACTATAGCTCAATATGCTACAATTGCAGCATTAAATGCTCCAGAAGACTCGTTAAACGAGATGATAGATGCATTTAGAGAAAGAAGAGATTATATGGTTGATAAAATTAATTATATAGATAATTTATCTTGTTTAAAACCGCAAGGAGCATTTTATGTAATGGTTAACATAAGTAAGTTATTAGGAAAAACTATGGATGGAAAAGTTATAAATACTTCAATAGATTTTGCAGACTATTTATTAGAAAATGCTAAAGTAGCGGTGGTTCCAGGAATAGGATTTGGAAATGATAATTATGTTAGACTTTCATATGCCACGTCTTTAGAAAATATAAAAGATGGACTAGATAGAATAGAAAAAGCTATAACGTTATAATTAATGGATACCTTTTAATAAGGTATCTTTTTATTTTATAGTTAAATAAATTTGTAGAAGAATAAATGGATATATCGTATAATTATTAGTATTGTTGAAATTCATAAAAATGGGGGACGAGATGTTAAAAAAAGGATCAATAAAAATTGCAATAGTAGTAGTTATAGGATTTATTGTATTTCAAATATTTAGTTTTACAAAATCTAAGGAAAAAGAAACATATGCAGATACAGATAAAATTAAAGTTGAAGAAATTAGTAAAGAGCCTGTTCATAAAAAGTCAGAATATATACCAGGAGAAAAACCATTATATGTAGATGGAGTGTTAGTTGTAAATAAAGATTATGGTTTACCGAGTGATTATGCACCGGAAAGTGGAAGTGAAGATACTCAAGCAATGAAAGCTTTTAATGAAATGAAAGAAGCAGCTAAGAAAGATGGAATAAGAATAAACGTAAGAAGTGGATATAGAAGTTATGACACCCAAGTGGATTTATACAATAATTACGTTAAAGCTGATGGTAAAAAAGCTGCTGATAGATACTCAGCTATACCTGGGTTTAGTGAGCACCAAACAGGACTAGCTTTAGATATAACAACAGGCAATACTCAAAGACCAATAGGCACTTGGTTTGATGATACACCACAAGCAAAATGGCTATATGAAAATGCATATAAATATGGATTTATTCTAAGATATCCAAAGGGGAAAGAGGATATCACAGGATACATGTATGAATCTTGGCATTATAGATATATAGGAAAAGAACATAGTAAGAATTTTAAGATGAATGATTTAACTTTAGAAGAATATTTAGATCTAAAATAAAAAGAGGATGCACAGCATCCTTTTTTTATAAACAAAATAATTTATAATATTGATTTTGCTTCTATTATAGTTGATAAAATTACTGAGGTTTTTGTTCTACCTACTTGTTTGATCTTGTCTATGACCTGTTCTAGTTCATACATATCTTTAACTATTACTTTTAAAAGTAAGCAGTCATCACCGGTAATATGATGACATTCTACAATACGATTATCACCTTTGGCATATTCTATAAAGTTATTATAATTTTCACTTGGTAGAGATATATTTATAAAAGATTTAATAACTCTTCCTAGTTTATCTGGATTAACAATAGCCTTATAACCTTGTATAACTCCAGATTCTTCTAGTCTTTTTACTCTTTCTGAAACAGCTGGAGAAGTTAATCCAACTATTTTTCCTAAATCTTTCATAGAAATTCTACCATCTTCTTGAAGTAGTTCAATTATTCTGCAATCTGTGATGTCCATATTTAGGCCCCCTTCGGTTTATACTAATTTGTATTTTTTTTAGTATTTAACATAGAATTTTTTAGATTCCAAAGTTTTTCAGACAAATCAACTTTATAGGTTTGAGGATATAATAATCTTTTATATTCTCTCCATAAAGTGTTTAATTCATTTTGTGCATATTCTTTGATTTCTAAAACAGATTTATGTTCATAGACACATCTACCTTTTAAAAATAAAGGTTGAAGTAGTTCTTTGATAGTATAGTTTTTAAAAGTTTTTTTCTTCCATGTATAAACTGGATGGAAAATTGTTAGAGGTCTTGTTGTATCTAATGTTTCATTTTCAAGCATAACTAAATCTGCTTCAGCTTTACCTTGTTCATTATATATTCTAACAACTTTTTTGTATCCAGGATTAGTTATTTTTTCCGGATCTTCAGAAATTTTTATTTTAGGCTCAAGTTCACCGTTTTTATATGAGGCAACAAGTTTATATACTCCGCCCAATGATGGTGAATCTGAGGAAGTTATTAATTTTGTACCAACTCCCCATGAATTTATAGGAGAATTAGATGACTTTAGCTCAGATATGGTATGTTCATCTAAATCATTAGAAGCTGTAATCTTAACATTTCCAAAACCTGATTTTTTTAATAATTTTTTGCATTCTTTAGATAAGTAATCTAAATCTCCAGAATCAAGTCTTATTCCTAATGGTTCAAATCCTTTACTTCTTAAGTCTTTAAAAACTTTTATAGCATTTGGAACTCCACTATTTAATACATCATATGTATCTACTAATAAAAGACATTTATCTGGATAAATTTTAGCATAAGCTTCAAAAGCTTCTAATTCTGAATCAAATTTTTGAACCCAGCTATGAGCATGAGTTCCAACTACTGGTATATTAAACATTTTCCCAGCTAATGTATTTGCAGTAGCACTACATCCCCCAATTATAGCAGCTCTTGCACCGTAAATACCTGCATCAGGCCCTTGAGCACGTCTTAATCCAAATTCTAAAACAGAATCTCCTTGTGCTGCAAAACATACTCTAGAAGCTTTACTTGCAATTAAAGATTGGAAATTAATTATTGTAAGTAATGCAGTTTCAATAAGTTGAGCTTGATAAAGAGGAGCTTTTATCCTGATTATAGGCTCATTTGGAAACATTACAGTACCCTCAGGGACTGCATAAATATCTCCCGTAAACTTAAAATTTTTTAAGAAATCTAAGAAACTTTCTGAGAATAAATTTAAACTTCTAAGATAATCTAAGTCACTATCTGAGAAATTAAGATTATTTATGTATTCAACCAGTTGATCTATACCACAAACTATAGTATACCCACCATTGCAAGCGTTTTTCCTAAAGAACATATCAAACACAACAATATCATTATGGACATTATTCTCGAAATAACCATTGATCATAGTCAGTTGATATAAGTCAGTAAGAAGTGTTAAGTTTTTCATTATATATCTCCTTATTACCCTAAAAATATAAAAAAATTACATAAGTATACTTAATCATAATATAGGATAAGTTTCAAGTATAATCTGATAACTTAGTATCATAAAATTGATAAGAGGGGGGGGATTTATATAGCAAAGATATGGTTTTGGATGATATTTATAGGAATTATTGGAAGCATATTAACAAATAACTTAGGCCAATTGAATGAAGTTATATTAAGCGAAGCATCTAGAGGGATAGAATTTGCAGTTAGTTTAGCAGGTATAATGGCTCTTTGGATGGGAGTTATGAATATAGCTAAAGATTCTGGGTTAATAAGTAAAATAGGAAATATGCTATATCCAATATTAAAAAGGTTATTTCCTTCTATTCCCAAAGGACATAAAGCTATGTCATACATTGTGATGAATATTGTTTTAAATATGTTAGGAGCAGGGAATGGAGCAACAGCTTTTGGACTTAAAGCTATGAATGAATTACAAACTTTAAATAATAAAAAAGATACAGCTACAAATGATATGGTTATGTTTTTGGTAATAAATATTTCTTCTATACAAATAATTCCTTTTACTATGATAAAGCTAAGATTAGATGGTGGGGCAAGTAATCCAAGTGAAATAATAGCAAGTACTTTATTTGCAACCCTTATCTCTACATTTGTTGCAATCACTAGTTGTAAATTGCTTCAAAGAAGGAGGTATAGAAAATGATAAATATTTTTTCAAATTCAATAATACCTATAATTATTTTGGTAATAGTTGTACATGGTAAAATAAAGGGAGTAGATATTTATGATAGCTTTGTAAAGGGGGCAATTGATGGATTAAAAGCTACTTGGACAATACTTCCATACATAATCGGAATATTTTTAGCCATAGGAATCTTTAAAAGTGGAAAAGGAATAGATATGTTAGAATTTATATTTAAACCTATAACTAACTTGATGAGTATTCCAAAAGAATTAATAGGGCTTATAGTAATAAAACCTTTGTCGGGAAGTGGAGCTCTAGGAATGTATAATGAACTTGCAACAAGAGTTGGAATGGGGACATTAATAGAACAAATGGGAGCAACTATAGTTGGTTCATCAGAAACAATTTTTTATACTATGGCAATATATTTTGGTAGTTTAAAAATTAAAAATACTAGACATACACTAACATGCTCTATGCTTAGTCATATTGCGGGTGTAATCGCAGCTGTTTTTATATGTTACATATTATTTAGTTGAAAATTTTTATAAAAAAATAAAAAATATATTTACAATTTAAATTTAAGCAACTATAATATGCTTATAATAAAAATTCAGAAAATAAATTCTAAGAAGAAGAGAGTAGCACTAAATGGAATTTCAGCGAGCTAGGGTTGGTGTGAGCCTAGTAATAAAGTTTAATGTGAAGAGAGCTTTGGAGAAGATTACTTGAACTAATAGTATGGTAATCGGTGAGCCTGCCTTAAAGGATTAAGTGGATAAGTTTACTTATCAATTAGAGTGGTAACGCGGATATAATTCGTCTCTTGGTTTTTTAAACCAAGAGACTTTTTTAATATATAGAATTATGTTATGCATTATTATTTGTTGAGTAACTTATCAATTAGAGTGGTACCACGGAAAATTTTCGTCTCTTAGCATTTTGCTAAGAGACTTTTTTTATTACACAAAACATGTTTTGGAGTTTAAAGTAAAATAGAATTATCAATGTATTTTCAATTACTAATAATTATTAATTAGGAGGGTTTATTATGAAAAAATTAAAAAAATATATATATGCAATTTTAATAGGTGTATTAAGTTTGTCGGTGGCTGGATGTTCATCGAAAGAAGAAAAAAGCCAATTAAAAGCCATAAAAGATAAAGGCGTTTTAACAGTAGGTACTAGTGCAGATTATCCACCGTACGAGTTTCATAAAGAAATAGATGGGAAAGACACTATAGTAGGTTTTGAAATGATGATGGCTGAAGAAATAGCAAAAGAGTTAGGAGTTAAGTTAGAGATAAAGGACATGAAATTTGATGGATTATTAGGGGCTTTAAAATCTGGAAATGTTGACATGGTTGTTGCAGGCATGAGTCCAACTGAGGAAAGAAAAAAAGCTGTTAACTTTACTGATATTTACTACAATGGAGAACATGTAATTTTAGTTAAAGATAATAACAAAAATAAATATAAATCTATAGGTGATTTAAAAAATGCAAAAATAGCAGTTCAAAAAGCTAGCTTACAAGAAAATATAGCAAAAGATGTTATAAAGGCTAGCGATATAAAATCATTAGGAAAAATATCTGATGTTATATTAGCTCTTCAAAATAATAATGTAGATGCAGTTGTAGTAAGCAAAGAAGCTATAGATGGTTACTTAAAACAATATCCCAAAATAGTAGTATCGGATGTTAATTTAGGCGAAAACAAAGGAGAAGGATCAGCTATAGCTGTAGATAAAAATAATGATCAAACTCTAATAACAGAAACTAATAAAGTTATAAATAAATTAAAAGATAGTGGAAAAATAAATGAATTTGTTCAACAGGCAACACAACTAGCACAACAAAATTAGGAGGGATAATAAATGAACTTTTCGTTTTTAGGTGATTATTCACAGTTTTTTATAGATGGAACAAAGATAACTATTGGTATATCTATATGTACCTTGATTTTAGGATTTATTATAGGGACAGCAATATGTATGTTAAGAATATCTAGAAATAAAATATTAAGCTTTATAGGTGGAGCGTACATTGAATTTTTAAGAGGAACACCATTACTAGTTCAAATTTATATAATTTACTTTGGATTACCAACTATAGGAATTAAGATGCCTAGTTTAGGTCCTATACCTTCTGAGTATATATCAGCAATAGTTGCACTTTCTATAAATTCAAGTGCATACATAGCTGAAATTTTAAGATCAGGAATACAGTCAATAGATAAGGGTCAAATGGAAGCGAGTAGATCATTAGGGCTAGATTATTCGCTAAGTATGAAATTAGTAATAATACCTCAGGCATTAAAAAATGTACTTCCAGCTCTTGCTAATGAATTTATAGTTTTAGTAAAAGAATCATCAATTGTTTCAATAATAGGAATACAAGATTTAATGTATAGTGCAGATATAGTAAAAGGAAATACATATCTAGCTTTTGAACCATTACTAGTAGCTGCAATGATATATTTTGTACTTACATTTACATTATCAAAATTAGTTGGATTATTTGATAATAAATTACAAGATTCATCTACTAAAAGTCAAAGTTCATTTAAAAGTAAATTTGGATTCAGTAAAGTAGCATAGGGGTGATTTTAATGATACAGATAAAAAATATAAAGAAAAATTTCGGTAAAAATGAAGTTTTAAAAGATATCAATCTAAATATAAAAAAAGGTGAAATAGTAGCAATTTTAGGTCCTAGTGGATCAGGAAAAAGTACTTTACTAAGATGTATAAACTTATTAGAAAGTCCAAATGGAGGAGAAATTATTTACAAGGGCGAAAATATACTTGATAAAAAATGTGATATCAATAAAGTTAGACAACACATTGGTATGGTATTTCAAAACTTCAATTTATTTTCTAATATGACAGTACTTCAAAATATAATAGTAGCACCTACTAAAGTAAAGAAAATAAAAAAAGAAGAAGCAATGAAAGATGCATTGGTACTACTAGAAAGAGTTGGACTTCTAGATAAAAAGGATGATTATCCATCACAACTTTCAGGAGGTCAAAAGCAAAGAATTGCAATAGCGAGAGCGTTGGCTATGAAACCAGATATTATGTTATTTGATGAACCTACATCTGCACTTGACCCAGAGATGGTAAAGGAAGTATTAGATGTAATGAAAGAACTTGCAAAAGAAGGGATGACTATGGCTGTTGTAACTCATGAGATAGGATTTGCAAAAGAAGTTGCAGATAAAGTTGTATTTATGGATAATGGATTTATTATAGAAGAGGGATCTCCTAAAGAAGTTTTTGAAAATACAAAGCAAATAAGAACTAAGCAATTTTTTGATAAAGTCATATAAAGGCGAGTAATAAACTAAAATAAGATTGACATAATGTAGTAAATTTAATAAAATTAAGCTTAATAAGTTAATAAAAATAATTCACAAAAATATTGAATAAAACATATTATTTATGTAAATTATATAAACAATTAAGCTATGAAGAGATGAGTAAGTAATAATTTTTTCTACAGAGAGCTAGATTAGGTGAAAGCTAGTGTTAAAAGAATTACTGAATATGGTCTTGGAGCAATTTTATCCGAGTAATAAATTATAATTTATTTTTAAGATAAAACGGTTAGACTCGTTAACGTCTACTAAGATATCTATACTAGGCTTATAGATAATTAGGGTGGTACCGCGAATATAACCTCGCCCCTATGATTTACATAGGTGGCGAGTTTTTTGTTTATAGAGAAACATAAATCTAAGGAGGAAATATATATGACAAAACCTACGTTTTACGTTACAACTCCTATATATTACCCAAGTGGGAACTTACATATAGGACATACTTATACAACAGTTGCAGCAGATGCTATAGCAAGATTTAAGCGTTTCTGTGGATATGATGTAAAGTTCTTAACAGGAACTGATGAGCATGGAGAAAAGATACAAAAAACTGCAAAAGAAAAAGGAATGACAGAAATAGAGTATCTTGATGGAATGATAGCTGATATACAAAAGTTATGGAAGACTATGGACATATCTTATGATGATTTTATAAGAACAACTCAAGAAAGACACGAAGTTATAATACAAAAAATATTTACTAAGTTATATAAACAAGGTGATATATATAAAGGTTCTTATGAAGGAAGATATTGTACTCCATGTGAGAGTTTCTGGACAGAATCTCAATTATTAGAAGGGAATAAGTGTCCTGACTGTGGAAGAGATACTTATATAGCTAAAGAGGAAGCGTATTTCTTCAAATTATCTAAGTATGAAGATAAATTAAGAGAATTATTTGCTGATCCAAACTTCTGTTTCCCAGTATCTAGAAAGAATGAAATGGTTGCAAACTTTTTAGATAAAGGATTAGAAGATTTATGTGTAACTAGAACTACATTTGACTGGGGTATAAAAGTACCTTTTGATGAGAAACACGTTATATACGTTTGGGTAGATGCTTTATGTAACTATATAACAGCATTAGGATACATGAGCGAAGATGATTCAGAATTTAAAAAATATTGGCCAGCTAATGTCCATATAGTAGGAAAAGAAATAATGAGATTCCATACTATAATATGGCCAGCTATACTTATGGCTTTAGGTGAAGAAATGCCTACACAAGTATATGGACATGGATGGATATTATTTGATAATGATAAAATGAGTAAATCAAAAGGAAATATAGTTTATCCAGAGCAAATGATAGAAAGATATGGAGTAGATGCTCTAAAATACTTCTTATTAAGAGAATTTGCATTTGGTCAAGATGGTAACTATACGCATAGAAACTTTGTAACAAGACTTAACTCAGACTTAGCAAATGACTTAGGGAACTTAGTAAGTAGAACTGTTTCTATGGTTGAAAAATACAATGATGGAATAATACCAATGCCAAAAGTAAGCACTGAATTTGATGAAAGTTTAAAAGAAACTGCTAAAACTTCAGTAGAGAACTTTGAATTAGAAATGAATAAGTTACAATTTAATGAAGCATTAGAATCAGCTTGGAAATTAATAAGAAGAACTAATAAATATATAGATGAAACTATGCCTTGGGCTTTAGCTAAAGATGAAGCTAAGAAAGATGAGTTAGATGTAGTTTTATACAACTTATGTGAATCTATAAGAATAGTAGCAACTCTTATAAATCCAATGATGAACGATACTGCTAAGAAAATATATACTCAATTAGGTATAACAGATGAAAACTTAATGACTTGGGAAAGTACTAAGATTTTTGGATTAATAAAAGAAAATACAAAAGTTGAAAAAGGAAATGCATTATTCCCAAGATTAGATATAGAAAAAGAAGTAGAAGAGTTACAAGAATTATTTGCTGAAAAGAAAGAAGAACAAGAAGCTCCATTAGAGCATAAACCTGAAATTTCTATAGATGATTTAGATAAAATCGAGCTTAGAATAGGAAAAATAATAAAATGTGAAAAACATCCTAAGGCAGATAGACTATTAGTATCACAAGTTAAAATAGGACCAGAAACAAGACAAATAGTATCTGGAATAGCTAAGTGGTATAAGCCAGAAGATTTAATAGGAAAAGAAGTTACAGTAGTATGTAACTTAAAGCCTGTCAAATTAAGAGGGGTTGAATCTCAAGGTATGATATTAGCTGCAGGAGATAATGGTGATGATTTAGTATTACCATTAACAGAAGGGGCTAAAGACGGCTCTGAAGTTAGATAAGGAGATGACGAAATGTTATTTGACTCACATGCACATTTAAATGATGAAAAATTTGATGAAGATAGAGAAGAATTAATAAATTCACTAAAAGCTAAAGGAGTAGATTTAGTACTAAATCCTGGAGCTTGTATAGAAACATCTAAAAGCAGTGTAGAATTAGCTAATAAATATGATTTTATATATGCAGCAGTTGGAGTTCATCCTCACGATGTAGGAGAAATGACTGAAGATGATATCGAAACATTAAGAAAACTTGCACTAGAAAATGAAAAAGTAAAAGCTATAGGAGAAATAGGATTAGACTACTACTATGACAACTCTCCTAGAGAAATTCAAAAAAAATGGTTTAAAAGACAAATAGAATTAG
This sequence comes from Paraclostridium sordellii, assembly GCF_000953675.1. NCBI lineage: Bacteria > Bacillati > Bacillota > Clostridia > Peptostreptococcales > Peptostreptococcaceae > Paraclostridium > Paraclostridium sordellii. Next base: position 85,541 of record NZ_LN679998.1, read on the forward strand.
CTAATGAACTTAAGTTACCTATAATAATTCATGACAGAGATGCTCATGGCGATACATTTGAAATAATAAAGAATACTAAAAGTCCTGAAATAGGATGTGTTCTTCATTGTTATAGTGGAAATGTAGAATTAGCTAAAGAGTATGTAAAAATGGGATGTTATATATCAATACCAGGAACAGTTACATTTAAAAATAATAAAAAAACTAGAGAAGTAGCTAAGGAAATACCACTTGAGTATTTACTTATAGAAACTGACTCACCATATATGGCACCTGAGCCACATAGAGGAAAAAGAAATGATCCTTCTTTAGTACAATTTGTAGCAGATAAAATAGCTCAAGAAAAAGGAATATCATATGAGCAAGTATGTGAAGCTACAAAAGAAAATGCAAAAAGATTTTTTAGTATTAAATAGTTAATATTATGGGGGCTAACTATAAATTTAGATTAGCCTCCATTTTAAGCTTTATAATAAATTTTATATAATAAGAAAGGTTGAAGCCTTGATAAAATTTATTATAAAGCTTAAAATATAAAGATATTAAGTAAAATGAGCGAAAAGGTGATTATATGATAAAGGAAATAATAGTAGTAGAAGGAAGAGATGATGTAACGGCTGTAAAAAGAGCACTAGATGCTGAACTTATAACTACAGGTGGTTTTGGATTTCCAAAGGGAGTTATGGAAAGAATTAAATCAGCACAAGAGAGAAGAGGAGTTATAATTTTTACAGATCCAGACTTTGCAGGTGAAAAAATAAGAAAGAAGATAGCAGCAGAAGTTCCTGGATGTAAACATGCTTTTTTACCAAGAGAAGAAGCTAAGAAAAATGGAGATATAGGTATAGAAAATGCTACTCCAGAAAGTATAAGAAGAGCCCTTGAAAAAGTTAGAACAGAAAGTACTGATAAGAGAAATGAGTTCGGACAAGTAGATTTAATAAGAAATGGGCTTATAGGAAATGAAGATGCATCTAATAGAAGAGATAAATTAGGTATGATTTTAGGTATAGGCTACGGAAATGCAAAACAATTTTTAAATAGATTAAATAATTATGGAGTAAGTAGAGAAGAGTTTGAGAAATCTTTAGAAACTTTATAATAAATAGATAGTAAAAAAGGAGATAAAATATGGATAGACTTTCGTCACATAGAAAAACTAAAGAAGTAGTTGATAAACATGGATTTAAGTTTTCAAAATCATTAGGACAAAACTTTTTAATAGATGATAATGTAATAGATAGAATACTAGATGGAGCGAGACTTTCTAAAGGAGACAAAATAATAGAAGTTGGACCAGGAATAGGTACCCTTACTCGCGAGATGGGAAGGGTAGCCGATAAAGTTGTAGCTATAGAAATTGATAAAACATTAATACCAATACTTAAAGACACTCTAGATGAATTCGAGAATATAGAAGTTATAAATCAAGATATATTAAAAGTTAATGTAGAGGACTTAGTAACAGAAAAATTAAATGGAGGACCAGTAAAATTAGTTGCAAATCTTCCTTATTATATAACTACTCCAATAGTTATGAAATTCTTAGAAGAAGACATACCAGTAACAGATATAGTTGTTATGGTTCAAAAGGAAGTTGCAGATAGAATGAATGCAAATCCTGGAACTAAAGATTATGGAGCTTTATCTGTTGCAGTACAATATTACTGTGATACAGAAATAGTAGCTAAGGCTCCAAGACATATGTTTATTCCACAACCGAATGTTGATTCTACAGTGATAGGACTTCATGTTAGAGAGGAAAGAAAATATAATGTAGATAGTGAAGATATATTCTTCAAAACTGTTAAAGCAGCATTTGGGCAAAGAAGAAAAACTTTATTAAATGCTTTAGGAACATTAGGGTTTTTAAATAAAGATGAAATAAGAGAAGTTTTAAATGAAGCTAATATAGATGAAAAAAGAAGAGGAGAGACTCTTTCAATAGAAGAGTTTGCAAATCTTTCAAATTGTGTAAATAAAAGAGTACCTTCTAAATAGAAGGTACTTTTTTGCATGTCCAAACATATAATGTTTAGAGGAACTTATATTTTTATAGGGGGGATAACTTTGAGTACGAAAAAAAAATATAAAAGGGACTATATAATTTTAGAAGCTAAAGATATGAACTTCAGATATAAAGATAGAGTATTGCCAAAAGCATTTGCAAAGGTTGAAGTGACAGACGATAAATCTTTGGTGGCTCTTTATGTAGAAAACCTTAAGTATATAAGGGAAGGGTATAAGGTAATAGCTATATTAGAAGATTATAATATTTCTGATTTAGGAAATATTGTTTTGAGTGAACAAGGTAAAGGGGAATTTACATTAAATTTAGATGAGAATAGTATAAATATAAAAGCTATCGCTTTAGTTTCAGAAAGAAGTATACCTTTAATTGGATTTAAGGGAAGCAAGATAGATAACTATGAAGAAATAATATTTACATCTGATGATTATGCAGAGTACGAAGATATCGAAGATGATGAATATGTATATGAAGAAGTTGATTATATAGAAGGGGAAGACTCTGATGAATATGAGTATGAATATGAATACTTGGAATATGTAGATATGGATGAAGATGTTAGTGAGAATGAGAATAAAGAAGATGAGTACGAGTATGAATATGAATCATATGAGCCTACAAATAATCAAAGTAGCCAGAAAAGTAAAATAAATAAATCAAAGCAATTAAATGAAGAGACATTTAGAAATAATATTAAACTAAATGAAGAGATTGAGCAGATTGAAGAAGATATAAATCATAAAGAAGTAGAACAAAGTACTTGCAGAAATTTATTAATGCCTAGACAAATAAAAAAAGGATTAAAGATGTTTAAAGAAGTTAAACCTTTCGTAAGAGATAGTATAGACAATACTAGATGGTGGAAAATAGAAATAACACCTATGACAATGTGTGGATATACAATGCCTTATTTAGGATATATAAATACATTGAATTATACTATGTACAGTGATATAGTTCTTCAATCTTATAGATATAGACATTATTTATTTGGTGTTCAATATGATGAATATAATAAGCGTAAAAACTATATGTATGCTATACCTGGTAATAAAAATGAGCAACCAGATCAAGGCCATACAGGATTTAATATGTATAAACCTTGTGACGACAGAAATGATAAGTTGGGATATTGGATATGCTTTGTAGATTCTAGAACTAGAAAAATATTAAAGTAAAATTGTGTGAGTAGTCTGATAATAGCGTTTTCTCTTGAAAAAATTTACAATATAAACTACAATATACTTATGTGATACAAACTAAGGAGGAGAATTGAATATGATAAATAAGCAAAGATTAATTGATGAATTCATAGAATTAGTAAAAATAGATAGTCCTTCATCTAAAGAAGGAAATGTAGCTAAAACATTAGTTAAAAAGTTAGAAGCTATAGGGTGTGAAGTTTGTATAGATGAAGCTGGTGTTAGAGCTGGTGGAGAAACAGGAAATGTAATAGCTAAGTTAAAAGGAAATAGAGAAGGTAAAACAGTTTTATTCAGTTCTCACATGGATACAGTTAGCCCAGGAGAAGGAATAAAACCTATAATAGATGAAGCAACAGGAATAATAAAAAGTGATGGAACTACAGTTTTAGGTTCTGATGATAAAGCGGGAATAGCAGCTATATTAGAAGCTTTAAGAATTATAAAAGAAAATAACATAGACCATGCCGATATAGAAGTAGTATTTTCTATATGGGAAGAAGGCGGATTATTTGGAGCTCAATATTTAGACTATTCTAAAATAAATGCAGATTATGCTTTCGTTTTAGATAGTGGTGGATCTCCAGGAGAAATAATAACAAAAGCTCCAGCACAAGATAAAATAGAAGTAACTATAAAAGGTAAACCAGCACATGCAGGATTACAACCAGAAAATGGTATAAGTGCTATAATGGTAGCATCTAAAGCAATAGAAAACATGAAATTACTTAGAATAGATGAAGAAACTACTGCAAATATAGGTATAGTTAAAGGAGGAATAGCTACAAATATAGTTATGCCTGAACTTGAAATAGTTGCAGAAGCTAGAAGTTTAGAGGAGTCTAAATTAGACGCTCAAACTAATCACATGGTTGAAGAGTTCAAAAAAGCTGGAGAAGCTATGGGAGCAGAAGTTATAACTAAAGTAACTAGAGCTTATGCACCATTTAAAATAGCTGATGATGCTGATATAGTTGAACTTGCAAAAAAAGCATTCTCTAACTTAGGAATAAACGGATATACTGCTTCTACAGGTGGAGGAAGTGATACTAACGTATTAAACGGAAACGGATTAAAAGCTGTTAACTTAGGTATAGGAATGAAAAATGCTCATACATTAGAAGAATATATAGCAATAGAAGATATAGTAAATTCTTCAAGAGCTGTTTTAGAAATAATTAAAGAAGCATAATCAAATGAATATATGATATAATGAAATAAATCGCCCAACAAATGTTGGGTGATTTTTCATTTTTACAATAAATGATAATTAGTATTGAATTAAAATTATAATTTATTGCACTTAATACTTACTATAAGTTTAAAGGTGAATAAAAATGGATACTTAAATAAATGATATAAATAATAAGGAGGTAAGATCAGTGGAAACAAGGTATGATGAAGCAAATAAGGTAACCATAAGATCTATAATATGGAATGTAGTACTAACATTTATAAAAATATTTGCAGGAGTTATAGGAAGATCAAATGCAATGGTAGCAGATGGTCTACATTCTGCATCAGATATAATAAGTTCAATAGGTGTTTTAATCGGAAATAAAATAGCAAATGCTCCGAATGATAAAGAACATAACTATGGCCATGAAAAGGCTGAAACTTTGGTATCATTTTTACTATCAATTTTATTAATAGTAGTTTCTTTAAAAATTGGATTTGATGCTTTAAAATCACTTTTCAATTTGGATAGAGTCCAAGTTCCTACAATACTACCTTTAGTAGTATCTATAATATCTATAGCAATAAAGGAATATCAATATAGAATAACTATAAAAGTAGCAAACAAAATAAATTCACCATCATTAAAAGCTGATGCATGGCATCATAGATCAGATGCATTATCATCAATTGCAGCTTTCATAGGTATAGGTGGAGCAATATTAGGTTTTAAAGCTTTAGATCCAATAGCTTCTATAGTTGTTGCGTTATTTGTAGCAAAAGTAGGATTAGACATATTAAAAGATTCAGCAAATGAGTTAATGGATTATTCTATAGATGAAGACCAAGAAAAACAAATAATAAGAATAGCACAAAATACACCAGGAGTAATCAATTTAGGAGAAATTAGAACTAGAAAACATGGAGCAACAGCATATGTTGACTTAACAATATGTGTGAATAAAGATTTAAGTGTGTATGAGGGTCATGAAATAGCTACAAAACTTGAAAAACATATAATAAAAGATATGCAATTTGTAAAAGGAATAACAGTCCATGTTGAACCTTGTGTAAATTGCCCATATAATTCTTGTAAAAAATAACAAATTAATCATAATTTGTTAAAACAGCACTATGATTCAATCGTAGTGCTTTTTAGTTTATAGAATTTATAGTATAATTAAATCGTTAATTATATACGGGGGGACTTTTATGGCAAAAAAAAGAAAAGTTAAAAAAAGTATGTTAATTCTTTTAGGAATTTTAGCGTTTTTCATAGTATATGTAGGTACTTACATACACTTCGCTAAGAAGCAACAGAGTGAACAACCTGTTAAGGTAGAAAATCAAAACTCAAAAGATGATACTAAACCACTATTAAATCAACTAAAATCTAATGATACAGTATATATATCAGATAAAAACTTGCAGGATGTAAGAATAGATCAAGAATACTGGGAGCAAATAAGATTTTTCTCGACAAAATTTAAAGAGGTTAGAAAACCTAGTAGTTATGAAAGTAAATATGAAGGATATTTAGATAATGGAATAAGATTTTCTACAGATTTGGATTATTTTAGAATATATACAGTAAGTAAAGAAGAATTTTATAAAATACCTGTATCAGAGAAAAAGGCATTTGATAAATTATTGCAAGAAAGTATATATACATCTATAGACTCTGTTAAAAAATATAAGACATGGGATAGTGTGGAGCTAATATGTGGAGATAAAGTGAAAAAGCCTTGGAGATGGCATTATGATGATTTAGCATATAAAATCTCAGTTAAAAGATTAGTAGGAAGAATTCAACCAGAAAAGAGTAAAGAGAGAAGTAAATATAATTTTACTGTTAAAATTCATGGAGATGGATATTCTATAGTACTTGAAACTATGGGAAAAGATTATGTAAAAATAACTTCAGATAAAGCAACTGCATACTATGAAGTACACGGTGGCTTATATGAATATTTAAAAAATGATATATTTGATCTTGATGGAGAATAAAAAAACTAGGTTTTTAAACCTAGTTTTTTTATTTCATTTCTAGAAGCATTTCACCAATTTTATATACTGTACCAGCACCTGCTGTTATTACTAAATCATCTTCAGTAATATTTTCAGCTAAGTATTTAGCTATATCTTCGAATTCGCTTAAGTAAATTACATCAACATTATTTTGATATAATTTATCAACTAAATCTTTCGAATGTATGTCACCTGGGTCTTTTTCACGAGCTGCATAGATATCTGTTATTATAACTTTATCAGCTGCATAAAAAGCATCAGAGAATTCATCTAGTAATGATTTAGTTCTTGTATAAGTATGAGGTTGGAATATACACCATAATTTATTTTTCTTTATTTTCTTTGCAGCAGACAATGTTGCTTTTAGTTCTGTTGGATGGTGAGCGTAGTCATCAACAACTAAAGCATTATTATACTTACCTTTAATTTCAAATCTTCTACCTACTCCACCATATAAAGAAATATTTTTTCTTATAGTTTCTAATTCAACACCAGAAACTAAAGCAGCTAATATTGCTCCTGTAGCATTATAAATATTGTGTATTCCAGGGACAGCAAGTTTAAATTCACCTAAATCTATTCCATTGTAGTTTATACTGAATATACCGTGTCCTTCATCGTTAAACTTAACATCTTTAATTAAAGCGTTATTACCTTCTTTTTGACCGTATTTAATAACAGTGGCCTTTATTTCATGTAATATATCTTTAGTATTTTCATCGTCTCCGTTTATTATAAAGTAGCCGTCATAAGGCAGTAATTTTCCGAATTTATTAAAAGACGCTTTTATTTCGTCTATACCTGAGAAATAGTCTAGATGATCTTCTTCTATATTTAAAACGATTGATATTTTCGGATTAAAGTTTAAGAAACTATCTACATATTCACAAGCTTCTGTTATGAAGTTTTGAGATTTACCTATTTTAACGTTACCACCTATTATACTTAAATTACCACCAACTAATATTGTTGGATCAAGGTCTGCATATTCAAAGATAGCTGATAACATTGATGTTGTAGATGTTTTTCCATGAGTACCTGAAACTGCTACAGAATTTTGATATTCTCTCATTATCTGACCTAAAAATGCAGCTCTATTCATAGTTAATTTATTTTTTTCTCTAGCGGCAACTAATTCTTCGTTATCTGATTTAACTGCAGCAGTATAAACTACCATATCTATATCATCAGTTATATGTTCTTTTTTATGACCGATATATATAGTTGCGCCTTGATTACGAAGTCCATCTAATAAATGAGAATCAGAAGAATCTGAACCAAAAACGTTATAACCTTTATTTAAACATATTTTGGCTAATGCACTCATGCTTATACCGCCAACACCTATAAAGAATATGTTCATAGTGAAACCACCTTTCTGCTAATTTAAAAGTTCTACAATAAGAACTATATTTATGCTATAATAGTATAATGTTTAATATTTTAAGCAAACTAAAATTAAAAAATATTCGTATACATTAATATATTAAATTTCAAATAAAACATAACAAATATTATATCATAACGAAAAAAAATATGCATTAATAAGTTTAAATACATAGGGTTCAAGGTTAGGAGGTATTTTATGAAGTTTAAAAGAACGGAGCGTATAGGTGCGATAGTTAAAATACTATCAGATAATCCTAATAAAATATTTACATTAAGCTATTTCACATCTAAGTTCAACTCAGCTAAATCTACAATAAGTGAAGATTTAATAGTTGTAAAAAATGTATTTGAAAAGCTAGAATTAGGTCAAGTAATAACCATATCGGGAGCTGCAGGTGGAGTTAAGTATATACCTAAAACATCTAAATCAGAAAATGAAGAGTTTTTATTAAATTTATGCGAAGAAATCAAGGATCCATCTAGAATTCTTTCAGGAGGATTTTTATACTTAATAGATTTAATATATGATCCAAGAGTTGCATCTAAAATAGGTAAAATATTTGCATCAAATATAGATTATTCAGAAGCTGATTATGTTGTTACTATGGAAACTAAAGGTATACCTATGGCACTTATGACAGCTAAGGCTATGAATTTACCTCTAGTAATAATAAGAAAAGATACAAAAGTATCTGAAGGACCGACACTTAGTATGACATATGTAAGTGGTAATAATTCAAAAGTAGAAAGCATGAGTTTACCTAGAAAAGCGGTCAAGCCAGGAAGTAAAGTTATATTAATTGATGACTTTATGAGAGGCGGGGGGACTATAAAAGGAATGATGCAACTTATGAATGAGTTTGGTGCTGAAGTTATAGGTAAGGGAGTATTTATATCTACAGCTAAACCAACTGAAAAAATGGTTAAGGACTACATATCTTTAATAAAAATAGATGTAATTAATAACGAGGTTGTAAATGTAGAACCGAACCTTCAAACTTTTAAAGAGGAATATTGGGCAACGGATATTAAGGATTTAATCGAAGATGAGACAAAGGAAATCGACAATTTAGAAAAATAAGACAGATTTAGAGGGTAAATTTCTATCAAATAAAAAAAATATAAAAAAATAATGAAAAATTTCTAAAATAATAGAGGAAATTTAAGAACTTGATAGAATTAATATAATATAAAAGATTTAAGAACTTTTTAATTAACTTTGTCAAAACTAAAAGGGGGATATTAGGAAAATGAAAATAACTGACGTTAGGGTGAGAAAATTAACTGATGAGGGGAAAATGAAATGTATAGTTTCATTAACTTTCAATAATTTATTTGTTGTACATGATATAAAGGTTATAGAAGGTCATAATGGATTATTCATAGCTATGCCAAGCAGAAAAATAGGAGAAGGTAATTTTAGAGATATAGCACATCCTATAAATGCTGAAATGAGACAAATGTTAGAAGATGAAGTTTTAAAAGCTTACCACGAGGCAGTATCTCAATTAGAAGTAGCTGCTGAATAGAAAAAACACAGTTAAAAATACAATATATTTTATAGTATATTTCTTAAAGAGCCGAATCTTAGGCTCTTTTTTATTTGAATAATATGTACTTTTTTATACAAAAATGGTATATTAGTTATTAGAATTAAGTAATTGTATACAAAATAAAGCAAATACATATTATATATAGATTGATTAATAATCAAAAAACTTGAAATGGAGTGGGTTTATGAATTTTAAGGCTATAATCCTTGCAGCAGGTAAAGGAACAAGAATGAAATCTAGCTTACCAAAAGTAGTGCATAAAGTATGTGGTAAGGAAATGGTTAACCACGTTATAAATGTATCTAAAGATTCAGGAGTAAGTGAAATAGTTGCAATTTTAGGTCATGGAAGTGAAGTTGTTAAATATGTATTACCAGAAGAAACTAAAATAGCTATGCAAACTGAACAATTAGGGACAGGTCATGCTGTTATGATGGCTGATAAATACATAACAGAAAATGACACTATTGTAGTATTATGTGGGGATACACCGTTAGTAAATTCAGATACATTAGAAAATTTATTTAAATATCACTTAGATAATGGGTATCATGCTACAGTTTTGACTACAAAAGTTGAAAATCCAACAGGATATGGAAGAATAATAAGAGATAATAATCAAGATTTACTAAAGATAGTTGAACAAAAAGATGCGAATGAAGAAGAAAAATTAGTAAATGAAATAAACTCAGGAATATATTGTTTTAATGGGAAGAGTTTAAAAGAAGCGCTTTCTAAGATAGATAATAATAATGCTCAAGGAGAATATTATTTAACAGATACAATAGAAATAATGAGAAATAATTCATTAAAAGTTGGGGCATTTAATGGTGCTACGATAGAAGAACTTATGGGTGTAAACTCAAGAGTAGAACTATCAAAAGCAGAAGAGATAATGAGAAGAAGAATAAACACTATGCATATGATAAATGGTGTTACTATAATAGATATAAACAGTACATATATAGAAGCAGATGTGAAAATAGGTAATGATACTATAGTTTACCCAGGTGCTATGATACAAGGAAATACAGTTATAGGTAAAGAATGTATTATAGGAATGAATTCATGCATATCCAATTCAATAATAGGTGATGCTACAAAAGTAGAGAGTTCAACTATAATGGATAGTAAGGTAGGAGATAATACTACAGTAGGACCTTATGCATATCTAAGACCAAAGAGTAATATAGGAAACAATGTAAAAGTAGGAGACTTCGTAGAAGTTAAAAATGCAACTATAGAAGATAATTCAAAGGCATCTCATTTAGCATACATAGGTGATGCTCATGTAGGTAAGAATGTTAACATCGGATGTGGAACAGTATTTGTGAACTATGATGGAAAAAATAAATTTAAATCAGTAGTAAAAGATGGAGCATTTATAGGATCAAACTCAAATTTAGTTGCACCAGTTACTGTAGAAGAAAATGGATACATTGCAACTGGATCAACGATAACTGATGATGTACCAGCTGGGGCTTTAGCAATAGCTAGAGAAAGACAAGTAGTAAAAGAAGGTTGGGTAGAGAAAAAGAATCTTAAAAAATAATCAATACTTAAATAGACTATAACGTAAATAGATGAAATTTCATCTATTTACGTTAAAAATATAAATATTTTCTTTAACAAATTTTTCGGGAGGTAATTATGAATACTAGCGGAAGCGAAATTAAAATACTTGCAGGAAATGCGTCGAAAGAATTAGCTCAAAAAGTAGCTGATTACATAGGTGTATCAATGGCTAAATGTGAAATTGGAACATTTAGTGATGGAGAGATATCTGTAAATATAAGTGAAACAGTAAGAGGATGCGATGTCTTCGTAATACAATCAACTAATAGCCCAGTAAATGATAACTTAATGGAATTATTAATAATGATAGATGCATTAAGAAGAGCATCTGCAGGTAGAGTAACTGCTGTTATACCTTACTATGGATATGCAAGACAAGACAGAAAGGCTAAGGCTAGAGATCCAATCACAGCTAAATTAGTTGCAAACTTAATAACTGCTGCTGGGGCAGATAGAGTTTTAACAATGGATTTACATGCTGCTCAAATACAAGGATACTTTGATATACCATTAGACCACTTACAAGGTGGAACAATATTAGCAGATTACTTTAATAGTAAGAACATAGAAGATTTAGTAGTAGTTTCACCAGATTTAGGAAGTGTTACAAGATCTAGAAAGTTTGCTAATGATTTAAATGGAGATGTTCCAATAGCAATAATAGACAAGAGAAGACCAAAAGCTAATGTATGTGAAGTTATGAACATAATAGGTGAAGTTGAAGGTAAAAATGTTATATTATTAGATGACATGATAGACACTGCTGGAACAATAGTGAATGCTGCAAATGCCCTTAAAGAATTTGGAGCAAAAGATGTTTATGCATGTTGTACTCATGGAGTTTTATCAGGTCCAGCTATAGAGAGAATAGAGAATTCAGCTATAAGCGAGTTAATAGTACTTGATACTATACAACTTCCTGAAGAAAAGAAGATAGACAAAATAAAGATAAAAACAGTTGCTCCTTTATTTGGAGATGCTATAAAGAAAATATTTGCTAATGAATCAGTAAGTGAATTATTTAATTAATATATGTGCGTAAAAAAGAGACCTTTTAAAAGGTCTCTTTTTGTTTGTATTAACAATATAAAAGTGGTAAAATTAAGTCGAAATTTAGAATAAGGAAGTGGATATATGAAAAAGGGAGATAGTGGATTTACTTTAATTGAGTTATTAGTGGTAATTGCTATTATAGGTATATTAGCAGTAGTAGCTTTACCGGCTTTATTTAAAAATATAAATAAAGCTAAAATAGCTAAAGTAGAATCAAATTATAATGCTATAAAAACTGCTGAATTAAACTATTATGCAGAGAATAACGCATTTGAATCAGATTTAAAAAAGTTAGACATAGAACATTTAGATATAAGTAAAACTCCTATAGGTGGAGACTATAAGATACGTATGAAAAATAACGAAAATAAAATAGTCACAGAATATGGACCTATAAAAGCATATAATGTTCAAAAAGATGGGAAATTGGGTAACTATGTAGATATAGATAAATACGGAGATATATATTTATCTATACAAGGGTTTGAAAACAATAAACTCCATATTAATAATGAGGAGTTTAAAAGCTTAGTTAATAAGTTTGGAAATGAAAATATTTTTATATCATCAAGGCCAAACAGTATAAGTTATCAAACATCAGAAATTCTTATAAGAATAGCCGATAATATACTTCCTAAACCCAATGATATTACTAAATAATTAGAAAATTATAATAAAAATTGAAGTTATTGAAGTGCATAGAAAAATATGTTAATATTTGACTGTTAATGTAAAATAGGGGCGATGAAGTATATTCTTTATATGGGTACTTGGAATATATGGAGCAAGTAGTGCAACCGACTATTCATAAGTTAGATAGCTTTAGCTTAAAAATTATGAAAGAGGAGGATTTTGCTATGAAGAAAAAAAGAAATCAAAAAGGGTTTACTCTAATTGAATTATTAGTAGTAATAGCGATTATAGGAATATTGGCAGTTGTTGCGGTACCAGCATTATTTAAAAATATAAATAAAGCAAAGGTAGCAGATGTAGAGTCTGATTATAATGCATTTAAAAGTGCAGCATTATCTTATTATACTGATAACAACAAAATGCCTGCTAAAAAAGATGAACTTAAATCGTTTATGGATACTGTACCACAAGATTCTGCATTTGGAGGAGCTTATGAGTTAACTAATACTAAGGATGTAGATGGAGATAAAACTAATGATGAATTAGTTTTAACAATAACTGGGGCTAAAATAACTCAAGAACAAATGAAAAAACTAGTTAAAGATATAGGGCAAGATAAAATCTATGTTGATGGAACAGCAATGACAGACTCAAATGCAAAAGCAGTAGATTCTGGAACTATTGACATAGTTTTAATAGATAATACTAACATGTAAAAATAAAAAAGCTATCTCAAAGTATGAGGTAGCTTTTAGTTTATTTCAATTAGAGCGTAAATATTCATGAATAAATTGAGTTAAAAGAAAGGTGAATTAAAATGTCGCAAAAAGTAAGAATTGGAGACAAGTTAGTTGAAAAAGGTTATATATCTAGAGAACAATTAGAAAGAGCATTAAAACTACAAAATGGTACAGGTAAAAGAATAGGGGAAATACTTATAGAACAAGGAATTATAACACCTGAATTGTTGACTAGCGTATTAACAGAGCTTCTTGATATAGAGAATATATCTTTAACTCGATCAAACATAAACCCAGATGTTATCAAATTGATTCCAGAAAATATATGCAGAAGATATAAAATTTTTCCATTTAAAATAGAAAGAAATAAATTGTTAATGGCCATGGCTGATCCTCAAGATAGACAAGCAATGCAAGATGCAAAACGTATATCTGGGTTAGATATAATTCCATACATAGCTACAATGGGGCAAGTAAATCAAGCTATAGAAATATTTTACTCAAATGCAGATTTGGATAAAGCATTAAAAGAGTATTCTGATTCTGGAGTTTTAAAGGAAGAAAGTATATTAGAAGATGATATTAATTCAGCTCCAATAGTTAGGTTGGTACATAATATATTAGAGACGGCAGTTAGAATGAAGGCAAGTGATATACATATTGAAAGAGATGGAGACTTTATGCGAATAAGGTTTAGAATAGACGGTATCTTAAGCGAATATATGAAAATAAATTCAAGACCATATAAAGCCGTAATAAGTCGTGTAAAGATTATGGCAGGACTTAATATATCAGAAAAAAGGCTCCCACAGGATGGAAGGATATTTCTAAATGTAGATAATAGATCTATTGACTATAGAGTTTCAACTATGCCCACAAGCAAAGATGAAAAAGTTGTTATGAGAGTTTTAGATAGAACTACATTTATGGTTAGTAAAGAAAAATTAGGGCTTAATAAAAAAAATATACAAGTTTATGATGAATTGTTGGAAAATCCTTATGGATTGATATTAGTTGTAGGTCCGACAGGTAGCGGGAAAACAACAACTCTTTATGCAATGTTAAATCAGCTAAACAGTATAGAAAAAAATATACTAACTATAGAAGATCCAGTTGAATATGAGCTAGATGGGATTAATCAATCACAAATAAACTATAAGGCAGGACTTGATTTTGCAAATGCCTTAAGAGCATTCTTGCGTCAAGATCCAGATATTATAATGGTAGGAGAAATAAGAGATCTAGATACAGCACAAATTGGGATAAGGGCAGCGCTTACAGGACATTTAGTTTTAAGTACACTACACTCAAACACAGCAGTAAGTGCAATATCAAGACTTTTGGATATGAAAGTTGATAGTTTTTTAATAACTTCAGCACTTACAGGTGTAGTATCTCAGAGACTGGTTAGAAAAGTTTGTGAAAATTGTAAAATTAGTTATTTAGCAGAAGAGGGAGAAAAGAAGGCACTTAACTATCCTCTAGACAAAGAACTTATTCTATATAAAGGAAGTGGATGTGATAAGTGCAATTATACTGGGTATAAAGGCAGAACCGGTGTATATGAAATACTTAAGATAACAAAATCAGTTAGAGATTTAATAAATAGAGGTGCTACAGAAGCGGATATACAAAAAAAAGCAGAAGAACTTGGTATGGAAACTATGCGAAAAGATGCAACTATAAAGGTTATAGATGGAGAAACAACTATAGAAGAAATGTTAAGGGTAACATTTATAACTGATTAAAGGATGGTTGGGATATGAATGAATATAAGTACACAGCGATAATGCTAAATGGGAAAAAAGTAACTGATAGGATTATGGCCAAGGATTATAATGATGCAAAAAAATTACTTAGAGAGAAAAAGCTAAAAATAATTGAAATAAAAGAAAAGAAAACATTTTTTCCATTAAAAAATACTAAATTAAAAAAGAAAAAATTAAGAGCTGATCAGATAAGTCACTTTTGTAGGCAGTTTGCAATAATAATTTCCTCGGGAATAAATAGTATAGTAGGACTTGAAACATTAGGCAAAAAAGCATCTAATAAGATAGTATCTAATGAAATTAATCGTATGGTAAGTGATATAAAAATGGGATCTACAATAGCAGATACCATGCTATCTAAAGAATCAAAATTTCCTAATTTGTTAGGTGCTATGATTGCCACAGGTGAAGAGACAGGTACACTAGAAGAAGTATTAAATAGTATGTCTACTTTTTATGAAAGAGAGTATAGGATAAATCAAAAAATTAAAAATGCTTCTATGTACCCAGCTATAGTTGCTATTACGTCATTTATAATGTTATTTGTTTTTACAAGTTTTATATTGCCTCAAATGATGGAAACTGTAACTGAAACAGGAGCAAAATTACCACTTATGACAAAAATGATTATGCACTTAGGTAACTTTATGAAAAGCTATTGGTATTTAATATTAATTTTAGGTGCGTTTTTAGTTTATGAGATAAAAAAATATATAAAAACTCCTATAGGTAGAACTCACAAAGATAGAATTGTAAATAGAGTACCTCTCTTAGGTAAAGGCGTAAATAGTATAGTTTCTATGAGATTTTCAAGAGCTCTATATTTATTTGTTTCAAGTGGGTATCCAATTCTTCAAGGTTTAGATCATATAAAAAGTAGTTTGGATAATGCTATTGCAGAAAAGTCTATAGAAAAAGCTAAAGAAGGTATTGTAAGAGGAGAGACTTTAGCAGAAAACCTAGAGAAATCAAAATATTTTGATCCGGTGCTTACACAAATGATAGCAATAGGAGAGCAAACAGGGGAATTAGAAAAGATAAGCAAACAAATGGCTGAGTTTTATGAATCTGAAGCTGAAATATACTTAAATAGAATGGTTGCTATGATAGAGCCTTTGATGATAATCATAGTTGGAATAATGGTAGGTATTTTAGTAATAGCAGTATTTTTACCTATGTTAAGTATATATGATGCTATATAGGAGGACAAATTAATGACAACAAAATTGTATATCTCATATTATGGAGATTATGTTTCGATAGTAGAAGGGTCATATAATAAAAAAAGGGAAAAGTTTAATATAAAAAACAAATTCTTTTTGTCAGAGTCGGATATAAATTTAGATTATGATGCAGATAAATATGAGCTTCTTAGACAGGCGTTAATGAGATCTAATTTTAAAAGTAAAAATGTGATTTTATGCTTAAATACTAGAGAAGTTATACTAAAATCAAATAAAATTCCTAAAATTGATAAAAAAGATTTAGAAGGTCTTATGAACATAGAAATTGATGAAATGATATCTTTAGATAGAGATAGCCATGTATTTTCGTATGAAGTTACAGCGGAAGATGAAGTAGAAGGAACTAAATATTTAGAACTGATACTAGCTGCTATACCTAATAATGAAGTAAATAAAATAATAGAAGTTTTAGGTGAGTTTAAGTTGAATGTTGAAATAATAGATACATTAGCTACATCATATTTAAGGATTTTAAAAATTATAGAATATAAGGATATAATGATTGCTAATATTGGAGATTATGGAACGGTAATTGATATATATAAAGACGATAAGTTATTTATGCATGATAATATACCAATAAAAATAACGGATGAAAATTCAGTCTATCAAAGCAGTAGTATAGCAAGTGAAGTAAATGGACTTATGAACTATTATTCATCTAGGAACTTTGGGAAATCAGTTGATAGGATAGTAACTGTTGGTAAGTATGCATATAATAAAGATTTAGTAAATGCTTTTAAAATGGTATTTTCAAGTGAATTAGTAACAGGATTGGAAAATCTTTTTGATATAGATGAAAGTTTGAAAGGCAATATAGATGAAAGTGAAATAAGTTTAATTGTTGATGCACTGGGATGCATGCTTAATGGGGAAAGCAAAAAGGTATGTCATTACATGAATTTGTTACCAAAGAATTTAAAACTAAAACAACGAAGAAAAGAAATCAGAAGAAAAGTTTATATTGCATCTCCGATAATTTTAATACTAATGGCGATTCCATATATAGCAATGGATTATGTAATTAAAAATGAAAAAAATCAGTTAGACAATCTTAATTTTAAAATAACTCAGACTGAGTTAAAAGAAAAGCAAATTGATAAAATAAAAAAAGATATAGATGATAAGAAAAATGAGTTAAAGATATATGACATGATATTATCTAAAGAAGTTACATGGTCACCAATATTAAATTCAATAGATGAAAGTATTCCTACTTCAGTTGATATAACTAAGTTAGATGTTCGCTATGATGAAAATCTTGTAAAACATAATGATAACGGAAAAGATCAAGAAAAAACACCTTTATATGAACAAATTCCAAATTTGATAACTATAGAAGGAAATGCAAGTTCCACAAGAAACGTAGGACAGTTTTTATACGAATTAAACAATTCAATTTATTTTAAAAAAGCAAAGCTTGAAAATTTAAAAAAAGATGAGAATAAAGGAATGTACTCATATATTATAAAAGCTTACTTGAAAGAAGGAGTTGTTCTTAATGGATAAGAAAAATATACTTCACATGGATATAAAGGATTTATTTAAAATTGATTTAAAAATTAATTATAAGAATATAATTATTCTAGTTTGTATTTTTTTAGGGGTTATAGCTTATACATACTTTATAGTTTATCCAAAGTACATTGAATTTTCTAATGTAAACAGAAAGTTAAGTATGGTGAATTCTCAGTTGAAAGATGACGAAAATAAACTTGATACAAGACAGCAGTTGAATGAAGAATTACAAAACTTAGCCAGACAAGCAAATGAAAAAAGTAAAAGACTGTCTTATGATATGCAAGATGGAATGTTTTTAGTTGGATTATCTAATATGATGAGTAAAAATGGTATAGAGTTATTAAATTATAGTATTGACCCTTCTGTAAAATATGAAAATTTCTATGCAATTCCAACTACTTTACAGGTTAGGGGCAATTACAGATACATAAGAGAAATAATGTATTACTTAGAGGAACAACAAAATGTAACTCAGATTCAAAATTTTAATATGGAAGCATATAAAAAACCTGAATTAAGTAATACTTCAATAGAACAAGGAACAACTCAACCTATCGATGAAAAGAAAGAAAATAAACAAAATGGAGATGTTACAGCTACATTTAAATTTATAATGTATATGTCTCAAGATCCAAGTTTAAAGCTAGAAATAGAAAATCCAAATAATTGGAATCCAGGTAAGTTTAATCCTTTTGTTAGTTCAACAAATTAGAGGTGATTTTATGAAACTAAAAAACAAAGGATTTACGCTTATCGAAGTATTAATTGCATTATTCATAGTATCTTTAGTTAGTATGTCATTTTTCATGATAGTTAATATAACTAATAGAAGTAACGCTAAGAATGAAAAGGATATACAAGCCATGGATATAGCACAAAATGAAATTGAACATATAACTAAAGATATAAAAGATAATAAAAATACTATAGATTTAGATCTAAATGGAGATGGAAATATAGTATCTACAAATAGTTTAAAAACTAATGAAAAAATAAATAAGAATAAGGTAAAAGAAGTAAAGGAATACATCTCACCTGAATATATGGTTAGGTACGAGGGAAGAGAAAATACAAATTTTCAAATTCAAGTAAAAATAACAACTAAAGAAATAAATCAGCAAGTAAAGCATTTTTACATATATTATTTAAATATAGCTGTAAAACCTATATCTGACTTAACAAAAAGAACAGTAAATATAAGTACAAAAGTACTTGATAATGGGGGAATTTAAAATATGAAAGCTAAATATAAACTAAAAGATGACAAAGGTTCTGCTATGATACTAGCTATCATTGTTATAGTTTTAGCTAGTATTATTATTTTAATGCTTTCTAAACAGATTGTAAGTCAGATTAAAACTAGTAAAAACACTCAAAATTCTATACAGGCTGATTATAATGTCCAAGGAAATATTGAACAAGCAATTGGAAGTTTTATAGAGAGAGTAAGCATTAGTGAAAATGGAAAAGAAAATCAGTTAAGTTCTGATAGTAAACTGAAATATGAAGCTAGTCAAAGTATAGTTTATCGTATTACAAGAGATGTTAAGGCAAATTTATTAGAAGCTTTACTTATAAATAAGCAAGTGAAAATGCCTGATAAAGATGGTAATAATATAAATTCAGAAGGAAATCTTATTTCAGACACAGGTCTATATCCACAAATAGGTATAAAATTAAAAAGTATTTATTTTGATAAAGCATATATTTTAAATGGTAATAAAAAATCACCAATAGATTACGTGATAAATTCAGGAGAATACATAGATAAGTTCAATAATGAAAATAGAAAAAATGCTTTAGAAGCACTTAATTTCATAGAAAATACTCTAAATGAAATTTTAGAAATGGATGAATTAAAAGATGTTAATTTAACAAGGGATAAAAAAAATATAAAATCATCTATAAGTAAATCTAAGGATTACATACAGTATTTAATAAATCAAATAAACAGTAATTTTGCATACTTTAATTATAATAATACCTTAAATCAAGTATACATAGAGGAAGTTTCTATTGATGATGTTAATCAACTACAATCAGAGTTAAAAATAAGTATAGATTATCTACAAAAAATTAAAAAATCTGTATCTAATTTAGAAAAATTAAAGATGGATAGTGAAAAAGATAAGACTAGTATGCAGTTTATAGATGACATGATATATATAATGAAAGATACTGAAAGTGATAATTATATTGAAAAGTTAAGATTTGATATAGATGAACTTAAAAACTGTAACACTTATGACCAAAAGGTTAATCAAATTATAAAAATATCTAATAGATTAGACAACTTATATAGGTCGATTGGAAAGTACAATTATGAAAAAGAAATAATGAAAATACATAAAGATGGATTGCCAAATGAAAATGCAGGAAAAGAATATGAAATAAACTCATCGAATGTAGATAAAGAATCCTCTATAATGGTTTACGCTCAGTTTATAAGACGATATATTAAATCTTCACAAGTACAATTAAAATATATTAAATATAAAATCAATAAGGCTTTTATAAATGAATATATTCTAAATGATCAAATACAAGATAATGTAAACGAAGTATTTAATAGTACAGAAGAAATTAAAACTTACGAGAAAACAACAGAAAAAATAAATTCTTTATGTAATAAAATTTTAAACAAAAGAAATGGTTTAGAAGAAGAACTAAAGATTGTAAAATCTTTTGGGGCTAAAAGTGATAGTTATTGGTGGGAAAAACTTTGGGAGTATTTTTTTGGAGATGAGAAAAGCCAAAATGATATTTATATAAAATATGATGTAAATATAGGAAATATTGTTAAGGACTTGGATTCAATAAATGAGAGCTTAGAAAACCTAGATATAAATTTAAAAGAATTAAAATCTGTAAATAAGTCAAGCTATGAGAAACTTCAAATAGATAATATGATAAAAAAAATTAACGATTCTATAAACACAATAGTAAAAACAAGATATTTATTCAATAGTATTTGGAGTGAAGGAGATCATTATAATAATTTAAATAAAAAAAATAATAATTTAAAATTAAGATTTCCATCTGATTTTACAATATTACAAAGGGAACCTAAAGGTAGCACTAGAATTAATTTGGATAAGTTATTTGTAAACGGAGTGGATTATTCTTTAAGAGTTAAGAAAGAAGAAATCTATAATACGATTGAAACTCAGTCAGATAATAATATTGATATAGATATAATTATTAAATCTAAAGAAGAAAATTTGAAAAGTCCAATTAAAGCTAAAGTTAGAATATCAATAACTAATTTAAAAAATAGTTTAGATTATGATATAACTTATAAAATTTTAAATTGGAGGGATGATTCTTTAGATATTTAATTGTGTTAAGGAGACGTTTAAGATGAAGAAGGGGAGCAGAGGATTTACTTTGATAGAAGTAATTATAGCATTAGCTATAATTAGTATTGTTAGTTTTATAGGATATCAAGTAATAAACAAAACTAACGCATTAAGTAAAGATCAGTTATTAACTTCTGATATGCAAAATGGAGTTAATAATTTAAAAAGATATATGACAAAAGAACTGAGTTCAGCAAAAGAAGTTGATTTGTTTTATAGTAACAAAAACGTAGGGAGTATAAAGGATATAAAAAGTAGAAAGGATGACTATGATTATATAAAGAAAAGCATAAATGAAATTACCTCTAATAAAAAGATTACATATTCATATATTATTAAATTTGATAATTTAGATTTTGTAAATTACAGTATATCAATTTACAAAAAAAATAATAAATTATTATATTCACTAGATAGAATTGATAAAAAGGTAAAGTTAAATTTTTTACATAATCAAATATTAGATAAAGATTTAATTCCCTTAAAAATTGAAATTAAAGATAAAAGTATATATGATGTAGAGTTGAATTATATAAAAAGAGGAACTCGAATTTATAGCTTTGATGTTTATAATAGAATTTCAAATTCTCAAAATGAAGATGAAAATAATGGTTTAAAAGATAATGAAGAAGTTTTTGGAGAAAATTATTTATTTTACTGTACTAATCAAATAAGTAAATATTTTAAAAATGCCAAAAATGAGCTAAGTACTGAACTTAAAATTAAATTAGAAAAAGATATAAAAGGAGATATAGATGAATTATTTCAAATAACAAAGAAGAATCCTCCAAAAAACATGAAAAAAGTTAGGTCAATTTTAGACTCAATTGAGAATAATATAAAACTTTTTAAAAGGTATTCAAATAACCAATTAGACCTAGCTTTTAATGACTTAAACAGGTTAGAGAAATATGTATATGTCGCACAGATAACAACTGAATATATGGGAAAAGAAAAGTATGATTTAAATCATAATAATATATTAAATATTCATGACTATACTCAATATAAGATAGTAGGTGAAATTTCCAAAGCTAGAGATGATATTTTTATGTTAGTAAATGAAGGGTATAAACTTTATGACGTATGGAACGTATTACATACCCAGATTTTGGCTGGAGAGATGTTGAACATTCAAAATAATATTAATTGGAATATTGTAGATAGATTTAACGAGGACAAAGATATAAGCGATGATTCTAAAAAAGTTTCTATGGATATAAATAACTTAATTGATAAAATAATAGATCAACAAGTCAAAATAAAAGAGGCTTTAAAAAACAAGCAATATAGAAATATATATGAAGAAGATGCAATAACACATCTAGATAAAGCAAATAGATTTTTAATAGAAGTAAAATATATGTTATCACAAACAAATTATCATAAGAAATAGCTAGAAAAGGAGAATACTTATGAAAATTTTTAGTATGTTAAAAATAGCAGTTGAATTAGGGGCATCAGACATACATATAACAACAGATTGCGAACCTATAGCAAGGACAAAGGGAAAGTTTGTTAAACTATCAGATAAGTTACTAACGAAAGAAGATACAGAAGAAATGGCTAAAGAATTAGCTGGACCTAAGAACTTTGAAAGGCTAAAAAAACATGGTGAATGTGATTTCTCTGTTGCGATTGAAAATGGAGAAAGATTTAGGGTTAATGTATATAAACAAAGAGGAAATTATGCAATAGCAATTAGGACTATAACATCTCAGATACCATCATTTAACTCATTAGGATTGCCTGAATCTATAGTTAAGTTTACGGAAAAGGAAAAAGGATTAATTCTTGTAACAGGGCCAACTGGAAGTGGGAAAAGTACAACCTTGGCAAGTTTATTAGATATAATAAATGAAAAACAACAAAAACATATTATAACTCTAGAAGACCCTATAGAATATGTTCATCATCATAAGCAAAGTATAGTTTCTCAAAGAGAGATAGGAAATGACACAGAAAGCTTTAATACTGCTTTAAGAGCTGTTTTAAGACAAGATCCAGATGTAATACTTATAGGAGAAATGAGAGATCCAGAAACTGTCTCAATTGCTTTGACAGCTGCTGAAACAGGACATTTAGTTTTTTCTACTCTACATACTATAGGGGCTGCAAAAACTATAGATAGGATAGTTGACATGTTTACATCTGAACAACAGCAACAAGTAAGAACTCAATTATCAACAGTATGTGAGGGAGTAATATCTCAACAGTTAGTACCAACTATAGATGGAAGAAATAGAGTTGTCGCAGTAGAAGTTATGATAACTACACCTGCTATAAGGAATTTAATTAGAGAATCTAAAACATATCAAATACCTAATATGATTCAGACCGGAACTAAGATTGGTATGCAATCTATGGATCATGAGCTTGTGAGTTTATATAGACAAGGAAAAATTTCTAGAGATAGTGTACTAAGTAGATGTACTGACTTTGATTTTACTAGTAGATTAATGGGTGGAGAATTTTAATGAGCCTATATTTTATGATTATTAGTTTTGTATTAGGATCTGTTTTTGGAAGTTTTTATAATGTCTGCATTTATAGAATTCCTGAAAATTTATCTGT
The DNA here is from genome assembly GCF_000953675.1 of Paraclostridium sordellii. Taxonomy (NCBI): domain Bacteria; kingdom Bacillati; phylum Bacillota; class Clostridia; order Peptostreptococcales; family Peptostreptococcaceae; genus Paraclostridium; species Paraclostridium sordellii. The sequence continues at coordinate 109,386 of NZ_LN679998.1, forward strand.
ATGTAACCCTCCTTCACATTGTTACAACTGCAATACTAGATTAAAGCCTATAGATTTAGTTCCAATTTTAAGTTGGTTATTTATAGGAGGTAAATGTAGATATTGTAAAAATTCAATTTCACCAAGATATGCTTTAATTGAATTTTTGACAGGTATTTTATTTACTTTAGTATATTTAAAATTTGGATATAGAGTTATAACCGTATACTATATGATTTTTATATCTCTACTTATAATAATAACTTTTATAGATATAGATCATTACATAATACCAGATAAATTGATTTTAATAGGAGTTATAGTATCTTTAGTAGCTAATGGATTAGGTTTTGGTATAGATTTTTTTGATGGATTAAGAGGAGCTTTATTTACAGGTGGAAGCATGTTTATAGTTATTTGGATAATAGAATTTTTTATAAAAAGAGAAGTTATGGGTGGAGGAGATATAAAGCTTTATACTATGGTAGGATTATTTTTAGGAAGTAAACTTTCTTTACTAACAATTTTATTTAGTATATATATAGGCGCTTTTTATGGTATATTTATTATTTTGTATAATAAGATAAGAAATAAAAATTATAATTCCATGATACCATTTGGGCCATTTATATCTATAGCATCTATAGTTTCACTTTTTTATGGAAATCAAATTATAAAATTTTATATAAATATATTTTTATAAATAATAACCTATGAATTTATCTCATAGGTTATTATTTGTTAATAATTAATAAGACTATAATCTTGGTTAATTGTTAATAATTAAAATAACCTACTATTAGTATTTAATTATGATAAAGATATTATTATTAAGTTTATTAATGATCAAGATAGTTCAGTTTTCAATAGAAGAAATTTTTAAAATAGAAGTTTATAAGAAAATTATTTATTTTATATTGCCGATAGTTATACTTTTGTTTTACGTGAAACTTGGATTTAATGAAGATTTTTTAAGGTATTCACTTTTAGCATGCTTTTTGTTAGTGATATCTATAATAGACTATTATACAATGTATATATACGATATAACTATAATTAGTGGTATAATAATTCAAGGCTTTATATTATTAATTACAAAAGATATTATAATGAATCATATATTAGGTCTAATATTTGGATTTATTATTCCATATATATTGGTTAAACTAACAAAAGGTATAGGCTCAGGTGATATAGGAGTCTATGCTTTGTGCTGTTTTTGTGTAGGTATAAATAGGTGCTTATTTTTAATTCCTATGTCTTTCATTTTTGGGAGCATATATGGAATTTATTTATTGGTTATAAAAAAGAAATCAAGGAAATCATATATTCCATTTGCGCCATGCATATTTTTAGCTACAGTGTTTTTAATTGTTAGTAAGCCTAATTTACTGATAAATATTTAGTGAATTTTATATGAAAATTAAATTTTAAGATTTATTACAAAAGGAGGAATGAGAATGTACGTAATAGTAGGGTTAGGAAATCCGGGCAAACAATACGAACATACAAGACATAACGTTGGATTTGATGTTATAGATATTTTAGCAAAGGAATATGGTATAAGTGTAACGAAAATAAAACATAAGGCTCTTATAGGAGAAGGAAGGGTAGGAAGTGAAAAAGTTATATTAGTAAAACCTCAAACATATATGAATCTAAGTGGAGAAACATTAATAGACATATATAATTACTACAAAGTTGATTCAAATAATATTGTAGTAATATACGATGATATAGATTTAGAAGTAGGAAAAATAAGAATAAGAAAAAAAGGTAGTGGGGGAACTCACAATGGAATGAGATCTATTCTAAAATGTTTAGGAACTAATGAATTTCCAAGAGTTAGGATAGGAGTTTCAAAGCCAAGACAAGGACAAGATTTGGCTGATTTCGTTTTATCAAGATTTAGGAAAGAAGAAGCTGATGATATACAAGATGGATTAGAAAAAGCAGCTAAAGCTGTTGATTGCATGATAAGAGAAAATTTAGACCTAGCAATGAATAAATATAATGGTTAGTTTATAGGGGGGATTAGAAAATGAACGATATTTTTATATCTCCTTTGCAAAATTCTAAAGAATATAAAGACGTAATAAACAATATAGAAAACAATAAAGGTACATTATTAATAAATGGGCTAGTACAATCACAAAAGCCCAATATAGTGTACTCTATATTTAACGATTTAAAGAAACAGATTCTGTATATTGCAAACACGGATTTAGAAGCAAAAAAAGTATATGAAGATTTATGTTTTTATATGAAAGATAAAGTTGATTACTTAAGTTCTCAAGATATATACTTTTATCATTTAGATGCAAAGGATAGAAATGATGAAGCAAGAAAATTAAAAGTACTATTAAGGATGATAAGCAAGGAGAATACAGTAATAGTAACTTCTGTAGAAGCTGTTCTTAGTAAATATGTACCAAAAGAGGTTTTAAAGAAAAACATATTTACATATAAAATTGGAGATACAATAGATATTGAAAATATATCTAAAAAATTAGTTAACCTAGGGTATGAAAGAGTTTCTAAGATAGAAGGTTTCGGTCAATTTAGTATTAGGGGTGGAATTATAGATGTATTTTCACTAGAGTATGATACACCTATACGTATTGAATTATTTGATGATGAAATTGAATCTATAAGAACTTTTGATGTATTTACTCAAAAATCTATAAAGAAAATAAAAAAATGTACGATAACTCCATCAAGAGAGTTTATATATCCTGAAAGTATAGAAGAGTCTTTAACTAGATTAGAAAAAGATATTTCTAAAATAACTGATGATGATGTTTATAAGAGTATAGAAAATATAAAAACAAAAACCTACTTTGAGGGTGTTGAAAACTATATAGATTATATGTATACTGACGAAAATAAAAGTATATTTACATATCTTAAGGAAGATGCAGTTGTATTTATAAATGACGTATCTAGATTAAAAGAGAGATGTGAAAACTATATAAATGAATTTAAAGAAAATTATAAATTAAACCTAGAAAGAGGATTGGCTTTAAAACAACAAGGTAATTTATTATATCATTATTCAGATTTAGAATATTTAGCTCAAGGTAAAAAGTTAATTTTAAATATGCTTTTAACTAAGTCTATAAAAGATATTAGTGTAAAATCAATTGTAAATTTTGAGAGTAGAGAAATTCCATCATTTAATGGTAAATTAGATATTTTAGCAGAAGAATTAACTAGATTAAAATACAATGGTCATAAAGTTGTATTAGCGACTAATACTTATGATAGAGCTAAAAAGCTAAATAAAGAATTATTAAATTTAGGAATAGAAACTGTATTATCTAGAAAAAGAGATGTAGAAATATATTCATCTCAAGTTGTAATAGTTGTTGGGAATATAACATCTGGTTTTCAGTATAAATCTATAAAGTTTGATGTCATAACAGATAAAGAGATGATTGGATCTAATAAAAGGGCTAAAACCTCTAAATCTAAAAAATTCAATAAAGGTCAAAAAATAGAAACATTTTTAGATTTAAATGTTGGAGATTATGTTGTTCATGAAAATAGTGGGGTTGGTAGATATGTAGGTATAGACCAGTTAAGTGTAAATGGAGTTAAAAAAGACTACATGAGAGTTGTATATCAAGGTGGTGACAACTTATATGTTCCAATCGATCAAATGGACAAAATTCAAAAGTTTATAGGTGCAGACACTGAAAAAGTAAAATTAAATAAGCTTGGAAGCAGTGAATGGTCAAAGGCTAAGGCTAAAGTTAAAAAAGAAATAGAAGATATGACCAAAGATTTAGTTGAGTTATATGCTAAAAGAGAAAAAATAAAAGGATATAGATTCTCTAAAGATACATTATGGCAAAGTGAATTTGAAACTCTATTCCCATATCAAGAAACAGATGACCAAATAAAAGCTATAGAAGAAACTAAAAAGGATATGGAATCTAATAAAGTTATGGATAGGCTTATATGTGGGGATGTTGGATATGGAAAGACAGAAGTTGCAATAAGAGCTATTTTTAAGGCATGTATGGATCAAAAACAAGTTGCAGTACTTGTTCCAACTACAATTCTTGCTCAACAACATTACAATACATTTAGATCAAGATTTGAAAACTATCCGATAAGAGTTGAAGTTTTAAGTAGATTTAAAACTCCTAAGGAGCAAAAACAAATTATAGAAGATGCTAGAAAAGGTTTGGTAGATGTTATAATAGGAACACATAGAATAATATCTAAGGATATAGATCTTCCTAACTTAGGATTAGTAGTTATTGATGAAGAACAAAGATTTGGAGTAAAACATAAAGAGTCTTTAAAGAAAATAAAATCAACAGTAGATGTACTAACTTTATCAGCTACACCTATACCTAGAACTCTTCATATGTCATTGAGTGGAATAAGGGATATGAGTGTTATAGAAGAGCCTCCTCAAGAGAGATATCCCGTTATAACCTATGTAGTTGAAGGAAAAGAAAGTATAATTCAAGATGAGATTGAAAGAGAAATAGCAAGAGGTGGGCAAGTATTCTTTGTTTATAATAGGGTTGAAAGAATTGATGAAATGGCTAGTATGATACAAAGATTAGTCCCAGATGCTAAAATAGCAGTAGCCCATGGTAGAATGACAGGGAAAGAACTGGAAAATATAATAATAGGATTTTTAAATAAAGAGTATAATGTACTTGTTTGTACAACAATAATAGAAACAGGTATGGATATATCTAATGCTAATACTATGATTGTATATGATGCAGATAAAATGGGATTAGCTCAACTTTATCAACTAAGAGGTAGAGTTGGTAGAAGTAATAGACAAGGTTATGCATACTTTATGTATGAAAAAGACAAAGTATTAAGTGAAATAGCAGAAAAGAGATTGAAAGCTATAAGAGAATTTACTGAATTTGGTTCAGGATTTAAGATTGCAATGAGAGATTTAGAAATAAGAGGTGCAGGTAATATATTAGGACCTCAACAGCATGGACATATGGCTGTAATTGGATATGATTTATATGTAAAAATGTTAAATGAAGCTATAAGAAAAGTAAAAGGTGAGGTAGTTCAAGAAGAGATAGATGTAGAAGTGGATTTACCTGTAAATGCTTATATACCTGATAGTTATATAGATGATGAAATTATAAAAATTGAAATGTATAAAAAGATTGCATCTATAGAAAATGAAGGTGATATGAATGATATAAAAGATGAATTAGCTGATAGATTCTCTGATATACCAAAATCTGTAAATGCACTTATTTCTATAGCTTACATAAAAACACTGTGTAAGCAAGTTGGAATTGAAAAAATTAGAATGTTAAATGATGAAGTAATTCTTTTACCACTTACGAGATATAGAACAAAAGAAAAAAATGGATATAAAATAATAGATGAATTACAAAGTATACTCGAACAAATGTGTATAAATAAAAAAAATAACTAGAGAGGGTGTTTAAATGAAAAAGATATTATCGGTGCTAATGGTAATTATGCTAGGTATTGGTATGACAGCATGTAGTACTAAAAAACCTGTAGCAGTTGTAAATGGAGTTGAAATTTCTGCAGATGACTTTAAAAAGACTGTAGCAACTTATAAAGAATCTATTACAAAAATGTATGGTAAAGATCTATGGGATCAAGAAATAAAAAAAGGTGTAAAATACAAAGATGAAATGAAAAAAGCTATTTTACAGCAAATGATACAAGAACAAGTAATATATCAACAAGCTAAAAAAGAAAAGTTAGAAGCAAAGCCAGAAGAAGTAGATAAGCAATTTAAACAATTAAAGGAAAGCATGAAGAAGGATAAAAACTATGAAAAGTTCCTTAAAGACAATGGAATAGATGATGCTTTCTTAAAAGCTCAGTTAACTAAAGATATAACTATACAAAACTTTAAAAATAATTTCGATAAAAATACTAAAATAACTGAAGAAGAAATGAAAAAATATTATGACGAGCATAAAAAAACTTATGTGGATGATGAAGTAAGAGCATCTCATATACTAATATCAACAGTAGATCCAAAGACAAAGAAACCTGTTTCAGATGATAAGAAAAAAGAAGCTAAGAAAAAAGCTGAACAAGTTTATGAAAAGGTTAAATCAGGACAAGATTTTGCTAAATTAGCTAAAGAGTACTCAGATGATGGATCAGCATCTAATGGAGGGGATTTAGGGTTCTTCTCTAAAGGACAAATGGTTCCTGAATTTGAAAAAGCTGCATTTGGCATGGATAAAGATCAAGTATCAAATATAGTTGAAACTCAATTTGGATACCATATAATAAAAGTAACTGATAAAAAACACAAAGAGTATACTTTTGATGAAGTTAAAGATAATATAAAACAAAATTTATTATATGAAAAATATAAACAAGAAGTTAAGAAATTAACTGATAAAGCTAAAATAGAGACTAATGAAAAAGAAGCTTTAAAAATAAATGTGTAAAAAAAAACCTATACCACTGGAATGGTATAGGTTTTTTGTATATTTTTCTTATGACTGGTAAAAATAAACTCAAAGCTACTAATGGAGGTATCGATTGCATATGAGAGCTACAGGAATAGTTAGAAGAATAGATGATCTTGGAAGAGTTGTTATCCCAAAGGAAATAAGAAAAACTCTAAGAATTAGAGAAGGGGATCCTCTAGAGATCTTCACAGCAAAAGATGGTGAAGTTATATTAAAAAAATATTCACCAATAGGAGAATTAAATGAGTTTTCCCAAGAGTATGCAGAAACACTAGGAGAAACATTAGGTCATGGAGTTGCAGTTACAGATTTAGATTCTATAATAGCTGTATCAAAGTTACCTAAGAAAGATTACAAAGAAAAAAGTATAAGTAAAGAATTAGAAGAACTTATAGAAAATAGAGCATGTCATCATGTTAAAGACAATAAATTAATTGCTTTATACAAAGATGACTCTATGGACTATAAAACTCAAATAATAATGCCTATAATTAGTTCATCAGGTGATTGCATAGGTTCTATATGCTTAGTATCTAAAAATGCAGCAGGGCTTAATGAGAGTGATGAGAAGCTATTGAAAGTAGCAGCTAATTTTTTAGGAAAACAAGTTCAGTAATATTTGAAAAGACCCTTATTTTTAGGGTCTTTTCAAGTTTGTATGGGAATATATTGAATCCATAATAGCATATATGTTATATTAGAGTTTGTTATATACAAAATTATGGAGGGTATTTATGAGTAATACTAGGGGAAGAGATTCTTTTCTAAAAGGAGCTTTAATACTTGGCTTAGCAGGGATAATTGTCAAGATAATAGGAGCATTTTTTAGGATTCCTCTTGGAAATTTAATTGGTGCAGAAGGTATGGGGTATTATCAAGCTGCATATCCTGTATACACACTATTTTTAACTCTAGCTACAGCAGGCTTTCCAACAGCACTAGCAAAATTAGTTTCTGAAAAGATGGCTATAGGTGATTACAGAGGCGCTCATAAGGTATTTAAGGTATCATATACGGTACTCGCAATCACTGGATTTGTTGCATTTTGTATATTTTTCTTTGGAGCTGATTTTATAGTAAACGACATAATGAAAAATCCTGGAGCTAAACTTGCTATGTTAGCAATTTCACCAGCACTTTTATTTGTACCGATTATGTCAGCGTATAGAGGATATTTTCAAGGAAGAAGAGAGATGGGCCATATAGCTATTTCTCAGATAAGTGAGCAATTATTTAGAGTTGTATTAGGAATAACTCTTGCATATCTTCTTATGAGTAGTGTAGGTCCTAATCCAGGGCCAGAACAAGGAGCAGCAGGAGCTATAATGGGAGCGACTATAGGTGCTATAGCCTCGATTATATACCTAATAATTGCATATTTATTAAAACTAAAAATAATAAGAAGAGAAATCAAAATTAGTAAAAAACTAAGAGAAGAAAGTATAGTTAAAGTATTAGAAAAACTACTGGTTGTAGCAATTCCTATAACAATTGGAGCATCAGTTATGCCTTTGGTTAATATGATAGACAATGTTATAGTTATTAGAAGATTAGTAGAAGCAGGTTTTTCTCAAACTCAAGCTAATATAATGTTTGGTCAATTAACTGGAATGGCCATGGCTATTGTAAATTTACCAGCCGTTATAACTGTTGCAATGAGTATGAGTTTAGTTCCAACTATATCACAAGCATATGCTTTAGGAAATAGATTTAAGGTTATAAAAGAGACCAAAAGCGCTATAAAAATAACACTGATGATTGTATTACCAGCTGCATTTGGTATGGCATCTTTAGCTCATCCAATAATGAAACTTTTATACCCATCACAACCTTCATCAGTAGGAACAATATTATTAGTTCTTACACCTTGTGTTGTATTCTTAGGTTTAATACAAAGCTTAAATGGAATATTACAAGGTATGGGAAAGCCTATGATTCCTGTAATATGCTTAGCTATAGGCATGATATTTAAAGTTGTGATAAGCTATACGTTAACAGCTATACCTCAAATTAACGTTATAGGTTCAGCTTTAGGAACAGTAACTGCATACTTTGTAGCTGCTATACTTGAATTAATATACATAAAAAAGGCTATAAAAATGAAATTATCAATAAAACAATTTGTTATAGTGCCTTTAGTTATAGTTAACATAATGTTTTTATCAGTTAAGTTGAGTTTTGGATTAACGATAGAAGCATTAGGAAATAATTTATCTACCGTAATATCTATATGTGTAGGAGGTGTTATATACTTAATAGCAACTCTCGCTTTAGGTGGTATAGACAAAGAAGAACTGCTGAATATACCTAAAGGTGATAAATTATATAAGGTTCTTAGAAATTTAAAACTTATGAAGTAATATATGCATATAAATGTGTAAATAAAGGAAATACTTATATAAGTGATTTCCTTTATTTTTACACAAGAAGGAGCTTTTATATGGGAAAAATAACAATAGTAGGTCTTGGACCAGGTGAATACTCTTTAATAAGTCAGGGTGCTTTAGAGATCTTAAGAAATAATGATAGAATATTTTTAAGAACAGAAAAACATCCTATAATGGACAAGCTAAAAAATGAAATAAAATATAAATCTTTAGACAATTTTTATAATGAAGATGAAGATTTTGATAATGTCTATAATAATATTTCTAATTTTATAATTGAAGAATCAAAAAATGGAGATCTAGTATATGTAGTTCCAGGCCATCCTAGAGTTGCAGAAAAGACTGTAAGTATTATTAGTGACATTGCTAGTAAAAAAGGCATAGAAGTGGAAATAATAGCTTCTATGAGCTTTGTAGATGCTATGTTTAACTATTTAGGTCTAGATCCTTCTGTAGGATTTAAATTAGTTGATGCTTTTGAAATAGAAAATAGCTATATAGATACAAATACAAGTATGATAATAACTCAAATTTATGATAGATTTATTGCATCTAATGTCAAATTAGCATTAATGGAATGTTATGATGATGAACAAGAAATATGCATAGTAAGAGCTGCAGGAGTAAAAAATTTAGAAAGTAAAAAATACGTAAAACTTTATGAATTGGATCGAAATGAAAATGATTTTGATTATTTAACTAGTTTATATATACCAAAATCTGAAAAAACTATGTATAATACAGTAAAAGACCTTGAAAATATAGTTGAAAATTTAAGAGGTGAAAATGGTTGTGAATGGGATAAAAAACAAACCCATGAATCTCTTAAAGAGTATATAATAGAAGAAGCTTATGAATTAGCCAACGCTATAGATAATGATGATATAGACGAAATGATAGAAGAATTAGGTGATATACTTCTTCATGTTGTATTCCACTCTCAAATAGGAAAAGAAGAAGGCTATTTTGATCTTAAAGAAGTCGTACAATCTATATGTGAAAAATTAATTTATAGACATCCTCATGTATTTAAAAATGAAAAAGTGGATATGAATACATATGACAAGACTTGGGAAACTTTAAAAAAAGAGGAAAAAGGAGAATCAACTATAACTGAAGGGTTAAAAAGAATACCTAAAAATTTACCGGCACTTACAAAAGCCAAAAAAGTGCAATATAAGGCATCTTTGGTAGGGTTTGACTGGGATAATATAGAAGAGGTATTTAAAAAAATTGTAGAAGAATACAAAGAATTACTTGACGAACACAAACAAGGAAATATAAAATACATAAAGGAAGAACTAGGAGATTTATTGTTCTCTATAGTTAACCTTACTAGGTTTTTAGATATAAATCCTGAAGAAGCATTGAATTTATCTACTGAAAAATTTATAAAAAGATTTGAATTTATAGAAAATACAGCTATAAGTTTAAATAAAGATTTAGAAAGTATGACATTAGAAGAAATGGATGATTTATGGAACGAATCTAAAAATAAATAGTAAATAAAAGGTATTTTGTTAAAAATCTAGAATTTTATTTAATATCTAGTATAAAATTCTATAATATAAACTTTTAGGAGGTAAGAACCGTGAACAAAGCTGAATTAGTAGCAAAAATGGCAGAAAAAAGTGAATTAACAAAGAAAGAAGCAGAATTAGCATTAAATGCATTTATGAAATCTGTTGAAGAAGCATTAGTTGAAGGTGAAAAAGTTCAATTAGTAGGATTTGGAACTTTCGAAACTAGAGAAAGAGCAGCAAGACAAGGAAGAAACCCAAGAAACCCAGAAGAAGTTATAGATATACCAGCTTCAAAAGCACCAGTATTTAAAGCTGGAAAGGGATTAAAAGATATAATAAATGGATAATTTTATTTATATTTAAAAGTGTGGATATTCCACACTTTTTCTGTATAAGGAGGATTAAATATGAGATTAGATAAATTTTTAAAAGTTTCTAGAATTATAAAAAGAAGAACTGTTGCGAAAGAAGCTTGCGACAAAGGTATAGTAACTATAAATGGAAAGGTTGCTAAATCATCTTCAGAAGTTAATGTAGGAGATTTACTTGAAATACAGTTCGGTGAAAAATTAATGAAATTTGAAATAAAAGAAATAAAAGAACATGTTTTAAAAAATGATGCCAAAGAAATGTTTGAGATAATAGAATAAATTTAAAATATCCTTCGTATATTTATATTAGATTATAAAAATTGAATATGGAGGGATATTATGGAACATAGTATAGGCTTAAAAGATAGATCTAGTTTAACTATTTCTGGAGTAGAGCATATATACTCTTTTAGTGATAAAAAGGTAGAGATAAGAACTACATGTGGAGATATGGTTGTAGATGGAGAAAATTTAGATATGAGTAAGCTCAGTATAGACGAAAAGGTTATCACCGTAACAGGAACTATAAATGGTATAGTTTATAGTAAAGCAAAAGAACCTCAAGAAAGTTTTTTCAAGAAGTTGTTTAAATAATGATACCATTTACTCAGGATTTAGGAGCTTTTTTTGCAACAGCATATGGCGGGATAGCTATAGGTATATTATTTGATTTATACAGAGCATTTAAGAACAATTTTAATATATTAAAAATTTTCTCTTTATTTTATGATGTAATATTTTGGCTACTTGTTACAGGGCTTGTATTTATAACTATTAACGTTATAGAATCTTTTGACTTAAGATATTATCACTTTATTGCTCTTTTTATAGGTTTTCTTATTTATTATAATACAGTAAGTAAATTGATTTTAAGGGTACTAAATAAACTAATCAAGTCTATTATATATATAGTTAAACAAATTTTAGTAAATATAGGCAAGATTTCGGTTAATTTGTATTACGTTATAATCTACTCAATACATTTTTTATTTGATACTATATTTTATATACCTAATTTACTGATAAGTATTTTAAAATTTTTAAAAATAAAATCCTGTAAATTAAAAAAGGTAAAAAGTAAAATATAGGGGGGAGATTATGAACAAAAGAAAAAAATTTCTAGGACAATATGTGGTAGTAAGTTCATTTTTACTTGTTTTATTATTATCACTTGTAGGTGGATTTGCAACTCAAATTGTAAAAACAATTCAATATAATAAAGAAATAGCTCAACTAAAAAGTAATATAAAAAACGTTGATAAAGAAATAAAAGATTTAAAAAAGGATAAGCAAAGATTAGATAATGATAAATACATAGAAGATATTGCTAGAGAACGATTAAAAATGGTAAAATCAAATGAAATAATATATATAGATATAAATAAGGGAAGTAAATAATACTTCCCTTATTTATATCTGTATTAGGAGGTTTAGCAAATGAAAATAGGAGCAATAGACATAGGTACTAATTCGATGAGGTTATTAGTTGCTGACTATATAAATGGGCAATTATACAATAGAGAGAAGTTTGTAAATACGACTAGAATAGGTCAAGATGTTGATAGTGAAGGGTATATTAGTGAAGAAGCTATAAAAAGAAATATAGAAGCTTTAAAAGAGTTTTCTAAGCTAGCATATGATAAAGGCTGCAAATATATATTTTGTGTAGGTACATCAGCCTTAAGAGATAGTAAAAATGGATTAGAATTTGTTAAATTGGCTAAAATTGAAACAGGAGTAGATGTTGAGATAATAACAGGAGAATTAGAATCAGAATTAGGGTTTAGGGGCGTATTACAAGGATTAGAAGAAAAGGAAGATACATTGGTTATCGATATAGGTGGAGGATCGACTGAATTCATCTTAGGAGGACTAAATGGAATTGAATTTTGTAAGAGTGAGAATGTAGGAGCTTTAAGAATGACAGAAAAGTTTTTAACTAAAGATCCTATTGATGAAGAAGAATTTAAGCTTATGTATGAGTTTATAAGTCAAACTATAGATAATACTATAAATACATTAAAAGAAAAAAATATAAAGTCTATAGTAGGAATAGGTGGAACTATAACATCTGTATCTGCCATAAATCAAAAATTAGAGGTTTATTCTATGCAAAAGATACATTCTAGTAAAATAAGCAAAAAAGAATTAGATATTATTTTACAAAATCTAAAAAACATGACATTAAATGATAAAAAAAATTTAAGAGGATTACAGCCTAAAAGAGCGGATATTATAACAGCTGGTGTAACAATATTAAATATAGTAATGAAAAAATTAGAAAAAGAAAAGATTATAGTAAGTGAGTATGATAATTTAGAGGGCTTATTATGTCAAAAGGCAAAAAAAATGTCTTAATATTATTAGATATCAGTTACTCATTATGACAAAAAACATATCTTCCTTTTGTTACAATTTCAATATGAAAATAACAATGGGGAGGTTTTTTTATGCAAAGAAGCTTAGTGGCTAGTAAAAACAATATATCTTTAAAGAATATTATAAAATTTAGTATCCTAGATTCAAATACATTGATTTTATGTATGATAGGGTTCCTACTTAGTAGGGCTATGGTGGTTGATAATATAGCACCATTGGGTGTTGCCTTTTTTATATGTGTATCAACAATTGACAAATATAAAAATCCTGTTTTTATAGCTACTATAGCAGGAACTTTGATTTCGTTTAATCAAAGCTCTAATATTATAAAATATGTTATCTGTTTAATATTTATTCAACTTATATCAAAAAATATTAAAAATATAAAATCTATAAATAAATTATCTACTATAGGTATGTTAATAATACTACCTTTATCCATTGGACAAGCTCTTATATTTGGTAATTATGTTTACAACGTTAGTATAGCCTTAGTAGAATGTGTTCTTATGTTTATAAGTACATACATATTTTATTATGGAGTCTCGATTATAAATAAGAGAGCTTCAAGGAAAGTCACCTCAAGTGAGGAAATCATAGCATTAACAATAATAATTACATTTAGCATAATAGGTATAGGAAATATAAATATATTTGGGGTTTCTGTTCGAAATGTACTTTCTAATATGATGATAATTTTATTTGCAATATCAGGGGGAGCAGCTCTAGGAGCTTCGAGTGGAGTAATTATTGGACTAGTTTATTTTATAAATAACTTAACATCTAGTTTATATATGGGAATATATTCTTTTGCAGGGTTAATAGCAGGAGGGTTTAATAAAGTAAATAAATACTTAAGTATAGCAGGATATATATTGGGATGGAGTGTTATATATATATATACTTCAGGAGCTGGAGCTAGTTTTATGGAAATGAGAGATATACTTATAGCTAGTGCTTTAGTAGTGTTAATCCCAGATGAATTTATAAATAATATTAGTAAGTTTTTTAGGATAGATTCAGGAGTTAGTGATGGAATAGAAGATTATTTAGATCGAAGTAGAGAGATAACTAACAATAGGTTAAGGGGGATGTATAAGACCTATTCTGATTTAGCAAATACTTTTGATAGAATCAGAGAAAAAGAAAAAATACTTGATCAAAAAGATATAGCTCATGTTATAGATATGGTTCATAATGATGAGTGTAAAAAATGTGGGATGAAAAGGAGATGTTGGGAAGCTAAGTTCAATTATACATATACTATGTTTAATAGGATATTAGAACAATTAGAAGAGAATGGTGAACTTTCTTTAGATAATATACCTATTGATTTTAAAAAAGATTGTATTAAACCAGAAAGTATTGTTAAAACGTCAAATTATTATTATAAAATGTTTGTACTTGATTATAGTTGGCAACAAAAGTTTTCTGAAAATAGAAAGCTTGTAGCTAACCAAATAAGATATATGTCTAAGTCTATAGAGTGTATGGCAACTGAATTAGATAGAGATATAACCTTTGACATGGATATGGAAAGAAATATATTAGTAGAGTTAGATAGAAATGGTATAAGTGTTAAAAAATTAAATTATATATCTAAAGATAAAGATGAATTTGAGGTGTTGATTGAAAAAGAGATATGTAAAGATAATAAATTATGTGAAAATAAAATAGTTAATATTGTATCAAAAATAGTAGGACAAGAACTTGTAGCTAATAAGGTTGGGTGTACATGTTTAGGAGAAAGTTGCAAAATAAAACTATCTAAAAAACAAGAGTATAGAGTTATAACAGAAGTATCTAATATGTCAAAGGATGGATATATTATATCTGGAGATAATTATACTTATATGGAAGTATCAGAAGGTAAATATATGATGGCTATAAGTGATGGTATGGGAAAAGGGAGAAAAGCTTATGAAGAGTCATCTGTGACAATAGATATACTAGAAAAAATGATGGATTCTAAGATTGATGAAGAAATAATAATTGATACCATAAACAACATATTAATGCTTAAATCATCAGATGAAATGTTCTCAACACTAGATTTAGCTATGGTTGATTTAAATAAAGGTATATTAAATACTATAAAAATGGGGGCTTGTTCAACATATATTAAAAGAGATAATGGTGATATAGAATTGATTTCTACTGAATCTCTTCCTGTTGGAATATTATCTGATGTAAATATAGAAAGAGATAGTAGGAAATTAAAAGATGGGGATTATATAATAATGGTATCTGATGGAATTATAGATGCAGGAAAAAATAAAAACTTAGGAGATAATTGGTTAATTTATTTTCTTAAAAACTTAGATATATCAAATCCTAAAGATATATCTAAAGATATTTTAAATAAAGCTTTAGATATACAAAATGATAATATATATGATGATATGACTGTACTAGTTAGCAAAATTTATAAAAATTAGAATAAAACTCACAACTTATTCACAATATGTGGATTAAATGTGGATAAGTTGTGGATATAAGAAAGCTTTTAAAATATCATTAAATTATTGGAATTACAATATTCGACAAAATAGGTTATAAAATAAAATTAAAATTTTAAAAATTACTGTCAAAAAAGAAAAAAATATCAACATTTTATAAAAAAATATGTTAATAAGTCTGTAAAAAATGTTGATAAATTATAAAATTAAATTGTTAATATAAATGATGTGTTTATAAAAATATTGAAATTTACGTATTTATAGGCATTAAACTTATGTTGATATGTTGATAAGTATGTTGATAACTTGATATACTTATTTTTCTAAAATTGAATAATATAAACCCAAAAAGCCATCCTAATATTAATAAAATTAGTGAAAGGATGAATTTTTATGGGGAAAAATATATACAAATTTATAACAATAGCAATAGTTATAATAGTATTTTCATCTATACTATTAGTTAAAGATATTAAAGAAAATTCAACTTTATCGAGTGAAAAAGCGATAGAAACTATGGAAGATAAAAATAAAGAGCCTATAAATAAAGAAATAAAAAAGAAAACTATAAATACATCATGGAATTTATCTAAATTATATAAAAATAAGAATGATTGGAAATCTAATTTAAAAAGTTTTAATAAAGAGATTAAAGAGCTTGAAAATTATATAGGAAAGGTTACCAAATCTAACAAACATTTACTGTATGCACTTAAAATAAAAGAAAGTTTAGATTCTAAAATTGAGGGTTTATATGCATATGTATCTTTAAATAGAGATATAAACAAAAAGTCATATGAATTTATAGAGATGGATAAAGAAATTGATAAATCATATAAAAAGTATGATTTAATTTGTTCTCAACTAGAAAGAGAAATTTTAAGCTTATCTAATAAAGAATATAAAAATTTAATAAATGATAAAAATGTATTTAATAAATATGGAATGTATTTAAACGATATAAGAAGAAATAAAGATCACTATTTAAAATCAGATGAAGAAAAGTTGTTAAGTAATATAGGGGAAATATCTCAATTACCTAAAGAAGTATATGATTTATTTATAAATATGGATAAAAAGTCATCACTTAACCCATCTCAATATTCAACTGCCATAGAGAGTATGAATAGAGATGAAAGAAAAAGAGCTTTTGAAAATGAATCTGTATTATATAATGATAATATAAATATGTTATCGGGATTATTTATTGGACAGGTTAAGAAAAATATATTTTATTCAGATGTTAGAGGATATAAAAACTCTAGAGAAATGTATATTTCTGGTGATGATATAAATCCAAAAGTTTATGATAGCTTAATTAACACTGTGAATAAAAACTTAGATGGGCTTCATAAATATATTAGTCTTAGAAAAGAGGTTTTAAATATAGATAATATTCATATTTATGATATGCATAATCCTATAATAGAACCTGTGGAAAATAATATAACATATGAAAGAGCACAAGAAATTATATATGCAGCTTTGAATCCATTAGGGAAAGAATATGGAGATGTTTTATATAAAGCATTCAATGAAAGATGGATAGATGTTTACTCTAATGATAATAAGGTTGGAGGTGCATATAGTTTATCAGTTTATAATACTCATCCATATATTTTAATGAACTATAGTGGAAATTTAGACTCTGTATCAACCACTGCTCATGAATTAGGACATGCAGTATATAGCCATATGAGTTCTAAGAATCAAAATTATTTAAATTCAAAACCTAGTATATTTACTCATGAAGTAGCATCTGTGACTAACGAAGCTTTATTATATGAGATGTTAATAAAAAATGCTAAAAATAAAAATGAGAAAGCATATTATCTAACTCAATATATAGATTTAATAAAAGATACACTATTTACTCAAACTATGTATGCTGAATTCGAAAACTTAATACACTCTAAGCTAGAAAAGGGTGAAAATATAAATGTACTCGTGTTAAATGATGTGTGGGGTGATTTGCTTAAAAAATATTACGGTAAGGATTTTCATGTAGATCAACTAGCAAAAGTAGGATGGTCTAGAATCCCACATTTTTATAATAGTTTTTATGTTTATAAGTATGCAACAGGATGTAGTGCCGCAATATCATTTTCTCAAGATATATTAAAAAATGGACCTGAAAACTATTTAAATTTCCTTAAAAAAGGTGGATCTAACTACCCTATAGATTTACTAAAACAAAGTGGAATAAACTTATATAGCAATAAGCCTATAGACCAAACTGCAGAAAAGTTTAATAAGTTAGTTTTAGAATTAGAAAAGCTAATAGAAAATTAATCATAGAATGAATTTGAAAATAGTGGTAGAATATATAAAAAGCCCTGTCTTAACTAGGGCTTTTAGTGTCTGATTACAAATTAATTAAAATATGAATACAAGATATGTAAAATGTTAATTATTGATGAGGTGATAACATGTCGAAAGCTAGTACTAAGAAATCTAGTAGAGTGATAGCTTTAGCTATTATAGGTGTTTTAGTTCTTTCTAGTGTAGCAGGAGTATTAAGTTTATTCATAGGAATGTAAATTTAAGGAGGAATAATAAGATGAAACTATTTATAGATACTGCAAATGTAGATGAAATAAAAGAAATAAACTCATGGGGAGTTATAGAAGGTGTTACTACAAATCCATCTTTAATAGCGAAAGAAGGAAGAATTTTTGAAAATGTAGTAAAAGAAATTACTGAAATAGTAGATGGACCTATCTCTGCAGAAGTTATCTCTATGGAAAGCGAAGGGATGATAAAAGAAGGAGAAGAATTAAGTAAAATTCATGAAAATATAGTTGTAAAGATACCTATGTGTGCGGAAGGATTAAAGGCTGTTGCAGCTTTATCTAAAAAAGGTATAAAAACTAATGTAACTTTAATATTCTCAGCAAACCAAGCTTTACTTGCAGCTAAAGCAGGTGCTTCATACGTAAGTCCTTTTGTTGGAAGATTAGATGATATAGGACAAGAAGGTATAATGCTAATAGAAGAAGTTGCTGAAATATTTAATGTTCATGGAATAGAGACTGAAATAATATCAGCAAGTATAAGACACCCTCAACATGTTTTAACTTCAGCTAAAGCAGGAGCAGATATAGCTACAATACCATATAAAGTATTTAAACAAATGTTAGGACATCCTATGACTGATATAGGAATAGATAAATTCTTAAAAGATTGGGAAAGTGTACCTAAAAACTAATAAAAAAGACGATAATTTAAAATTATCGTCTTTTTTTTTGAAAACTTCGTTTTTTAAAAGCTATAAAGGAATTATATAATACACTAAATACCTTTTTTAGAACTAAATGTGTTTACTATTTATTAAATGTGATATATAATTTTGGTAGATATTATCGAACTAAGGAGATGGGTTTTATGGATAGAAATTTAGCGTTAGAATTAGTTAGAGTTACGGAAGCAGCAGCATTAGTTTCATCTCAATTCATGGGTAGAGGAGATAAAAATGGAGCAGATGGAGCAGCTGTAGAAGCTATGAGAAGAGCATTTGAGACTGTTAAGATAGATGGAGAAGTTGTCATAGGCGAAGGGGAATTGGATGAAGCTCCTATGTTATATATAGGAGAAAAAGTTGGTATGGCTACAGAAGACAGTATGAAAGTTGACATAGCAGTAGACCCGTTAGATGGAACTACATTAATTGCTAAAGGACTACCAAATGTTATATCTGTTATTGCTATGGGTAAAAAAGGAAGTTTACTTAAGGCTCCGGATACTTATATGAAAAAAATTATAGTAGGGCCAAAGGCTAAAGGGTGTATAGATTTAAACGCAAGTGTTGAAGAAAATATAAAAAGTGTAGCAAGAGCTTTGAACAAGAAAACTACAGAAATGACTATAACAGTACAGGATAGAGAAAGACATAACTATATATTTGAAGCAGCTAGAAAACTTGGAACTAGAATAAAAATGTTCGGAGATGGAGATGTTGCAGCAGGAATAGCAACTTGCTTTGAAGATACAGGAATAGATATGCTCATGGGAATTGGAGGAGGACCAGAAGGTGTAATAACAGCTGCAGCTATAAAATGTATGGGTGGAGATATGCAAGCTCAAATATATCCTTTAAGTGAAGAAGAAAGAATTAGATGTCATGAAATGAATTTAACTGATGAAGACATAGATAAAGTTTTATCTTTAGAGGATTTAGCTAAAGGGGATGAATTATTCTTTGCTGCCACTGGAATAACGGATGGAGACTTACTAAAAGGGATCGTGAGTCTTGGAAACAACAGGATTACAACTAATTCTGTTGTAATGAGAGCTAAGACTGGAACGATAAGATTTGTTGATGCTATACATTCAATAGAAAAAAATGATATATTAACCGATTTAATGGGTAAATATAGTATATAAAAGTTCATAAAATAAAACTATTTTGCTTGAATAGTTTTATTTTTTTATTTGTTGACCATAATGTATAAATAGTGATAATATTAAGAATAACTGTTTAGAATAAACAATGTAAACTTTTCATTTGCACGCCTTTAATTTCCAAATAAAAACTGTAATGATATTATGGGATAGGAGGATTCTTTTGAATATAAAAGATATAAATTTAGAGAATTTAAATGACATGACTCTAGTGCAATTAAAAGAACTGGGTAAGGAACTAGGGATTAAGTCTTTAAGCAAATATAAAAAGAATGAGTTAATAGAAATTATAAGTGAGAAAAAAAGTAAAGATATGATAGATAACAAAAAAGAAAATGAAAAAGAAATTAAAAGTGAACAAAAACAAAGTTTAGATAAACAAGAAAACAAACAAGAAAATAAAACATTTGAAAATAGAAATCATGAAAACAAACAAGCAAGATATAACCATCAAAGCAACAACAAGTCTTCTTATAATGTAAAAGAAGTTGATGAAGCAAAAATAGTTGATGAATTTAATACATCTAAAGATGATGAGGTAATGGGTGTACTAGAAATACTACCTGATGGGTTTGGATTTTTAAGAGGGCCTAATTACTTATCTACAGAACATGATGTATATGTATCTCCATCTCAGATTAGAAGATTTAATATGAAGACTGGAGACAAAGTTAAAGGGATTACTAGACATCCAAAAAGTGGTGAAAAATTCAGAGCTTTATTATATGTACAAAAAATAAATGATGAAAATCCTGAAACAGCAACAAAAAGAAGAGCTTTCGAAACTTTAACACCTATATATCCAGAAGAGAAACTTACTCTTGAGAAATATCAAAATGAAATTTCTACAAGATTAATAGATTTAATCTCTCCTATAGGTAAAGGACAAAGAGGTCTAATAGTTGCTCCACCAAAGGCAGGTAAAACTGTTCTTTTAAAGAGTGTTGCAAATAGTATAGTAAAAAATCATCCAGATGTAGAGTTAATAGTTCTTTTAATTGATGAAAGACCTGAAGAGGTTACTGATATGCAAGAATCTATAGATGCTGATGTAATTTATTCTACTTTTGATCAAGTTTCAAGTCATCATGTAAAAGTAGCTGAAATGGTCTTAAATAGAGCACAAAGACTTGTTGAACATGGAAAAGACGTTGTCATATTGCTAGATAGTATTACAAGGTTAGCAAGAGCATACAATTTAAGCATATCTCCCACAGGAAGAACTTTATCTGGAGGATTAGATCCAGGAGCACTTCATGGACCAAAAAAATTCTTTGGAGCTGCTAGAAATATAAGACAAGGTGGATCTTTAACAATACTTGCAACTGCTTTAGTTGAAACTGGATCTAGAATGGATGATGTTATATTTGAAGAGTTCAAGGGAACTGGAAATATGGAACTTCATTTAGATAGAAAACTAGCTGAGAAAAGAGTGTTCCCAGCAGTAGATATTTACAAATCAGGAACTAGAAGAGAAGACTTATTATTAACTGAGGAAGAGAAGGCTGCCCTTTGGAAACTTAGAAAAGAAATGAGTAATAATTCGGTATATGAGGTTACTGATAAAGTACTAGAAATACTAAAAAGAACTAAGGATAACAAGACGTTTATAAAGTATATAAAAGAGGCTTTAAACTAGATAGAAAACTCTTGAACGCTAAATAATCTTATGTTATAATGGTGTAGTTGAATGATGAAAAACGAAAAGTTAATATAATTAATTTCGAAAAGTAAGGAGAAGAGGTGACAAATATGCAAAAAGATATACAACCAAAATACCAAGAAGTTGAAGTACGTTGTGCTTGTGGTAACACATTCGTAGCAGGATCAACTAAAGATGAAATAAAAGTTGAGATATGTTCAGAATGCCATCCTTTCTATACTGGAAAGCAAAAGAATATAGAAGCTGGTGGAAGAATAGACAAGTTCAAGAAGAGATTCAAAATCGACTAATAGTAAATACGGAGTTGGCTTGCCAACTCCTATTTTATTTATATAGGAGGATTAGTGATGTATAGACCAATTAATCATGGGTACATAGAGGTTGTGATAGGTCCTATGTATAGTGGCAAAAGTGAGGAACTTATAAGAAGATTAAAAAGAGCTAGAATTGCAAAACAAAATGTGGTTGTTTTTAAGCCTATTATAGATGATAGATATAGTAAAGAAGATGTTGTATCACATAGTGGATACACAATAAATGCTATACCTATAAAAGACTCATCAGAAATGATGGATTATATAAATGATGATACTCAAGTTGTTGGTATAGATGAAGTACAATTTTTTGATGATAAAATTGTAGATGAAGCTATTAAGTTAGCTGATAATGGGGTAAGGGTTATAGCAGCAGGATTAGATATGGATTTTAAAGGAGAACCTTTTGGGCCGACTCCAAGACTTTTAGCCGTAGCAGAATTTGTAGATAAGATACAGGCTATATGTTCTGTTTGTGGACAACCAGCAACAAGATCTCAAAGACTTATAAATGGAGAACCAGCTAGATATGATGAACCTATAATACAAGTTGGAGCTGTTGAAAGTTATGAGGCTAGATGTAGAAAATGTCATGTAGTTAAAAAGTAACTATATAAAATACATAGTAAACACCTTTTAGGTGTTTTTTCTTTATTTATATAGTAGTATTATATATAATATTATAAAAATCGAGGTGGGGCGATGAAAAAACAAGCCGTAGGGGGGCAAGCTGTCATAGAAGGCGTTATGATGCAATCTAAAGATAAGCGATCTATAGCCGTTAGAAAAAATGATGGAGAAATAGTAGTTAAAAAAAATAAAATACAAAGTTGGATATCTGATAAAAAAATAGACAAAATACCTTTTATTAGAGGTGCTTTCATATTGATAGAAATGATGATAGAAGGTATTAAAAGCATGAATTTTTCATCAGAGTTTTTTTTAGAAGACGATGAAGAAGAAACTTCTTTTGATAGATTTATTAATAAAATTTTTAAAGACAAAGCTAGTGATGCTATAATCATAATTTCTTTAGTTATAGGGTTAGCTTTAGCTACGCTTTTATTTGTAGTTACACCTACATTATTAGGAGGTTTATTTTCAAAGGTTGTAGATAATAAAATCGTTTTAAACTTAATAGAAGGTATAACTAGAATAGGTATTTTATTTATATATATAATTGTAATATCTAGAAATAGTGATATAAAAAGAGTTTTCGAATACCATGGAGCTGAGCATAAATCTATTTACTGCTATGAAAATGATCTTGAACTTACTGTTGAAAATGCTAAAAAGTTTACAACATTACATCCGAGGTGTGGAACTAACTTTTTATTTATTGTTATGATTACATCTATAATATTATTTTCGTTTTTTGGATGGCCGAATCCCTTAATTAGGATTATCATGAGAATATTATGTGTTCCTATTGTAGCTGGAATTTCTTATGAAATTATAAAATTGCTTGGGAAATATGATAATAAATTGACTAGATTTGTAGCTTATCCAGGAATGATGTTACAAAAATTTACTACTAGAGAGCCAGATGATAAGCAGTTAGAAGTTGCATTAGAAGCATTGAAGGCTGTTTTAAATTAGTAAAGGAGAAATATATGACAATAAGAGAAATATTAATAAAGTATATGGAAAAACTATCTAGTATAAGTGATACTCCTAAACTTGATACCGAGATATTGCTTCAAAAAGCTCTTGGAGATGTAGATAGATTATATATACAGTTGAATTTAGATAAAAAATTAAGCGATGAAGAATTAAAGTGTTTTAATGAAATGATTAATGATAGGTTAAATGGGAGACCTATAGCTTATATAGTTAAAAATAGAGAATTTATGGCACTTGATTTTTACGTTGAAGAAGGAGTTCTTATACCTAGACCAGATACTGAACCATTAGTAGAAGAAGTTATAGAACTTTCAAAAGGAATGAAGGATGTAACTATAGTAGATATAGGTACAGGTTCAGGAGCCATAAGCGTTAGTTTAGCAAAATATATTAAGAATTCTTATGTATATTCATTAGATATATCAGATAAAGCTTTAAGTATAGGTAAAAAGAATGCTGTTAATAATGAAGTAGATGATAAAATTGAATTTATAAAATCTGATGTATTTACAGGAATAAAAGATAGAAATCTAAAACTAGATATAATAGTTTCAAATCCACCGTATATAAAGAAGGAAGATATAAAAACCTTACATACACAGGTTAAAGATTATGAACCATATATAGCGCTTGAAGGTGGAGAAGATGGATTAGATTTTTATAGAACAATAACAGAAGAGTCTTTAAAACACTTAAAGTCAAATGGTATATTAGCGTTTGAAGTTGGCCATGACCAAGCTAATGATGTATGTACTATAATGGAGAATCACGGATATAAAAAAATATACACAAAGAAAGATTTGCAAGGAATTGATAGAGTTGTTATAGGTTTTAAACTATGATATAATCAACTATTGATATGTTACAATTAAAGAGGTGAAAGTATGCTAAATAAATTAGAAGTACTAGAAGATAAATATAAAGAGCTAAGTGAAAAAATAGCAGATCCGGAAATCATAAATGATCAAAAAGTTTGGCAAAAGCTTATAAAAGAACATGCTGACTTAGAGCCAATAATAATGAAATTTAGAGAATATAAAGAAGTAATGAATAGTATAGCAGAATCAAAAACTATTTTACAAGAAGAATCAGATGAAGAGTTAAGAGAATTAGCTAAAATGGAACTTTCTGAAATGGAAGAGAAAGTAGAACCAATAGAAGCTGAATTAAAGATATTATTATTACCTAAGGATCCTAATGATGATAAAAACGTTATAGTTGAAATCAGAGGTGGAGCCGGAGGAGACGAAGCAGCTCTATTTGCTGGAGATCTATTTAGAATGTATTGTAGATATGCAGAAAGAAAGAGATGGAAAGTTGAATTACTAAGTGCTAGTGAAACTGGTGTTGGTGGATACAAAGAAGTATCTTTCATGATAAAAGGTAAAGGTGCATACTCAGTTCTTAAATATGAATCAGGAGTTCATAGAGTTCAAAGAATTCCATCTACTGAATCAGGAGGAAGAATCCATACATCAACTGCCACAGTTGCGGTATTACCAGAGGTAGAAGATGTTGAAGTAGATATAAATCCAAATGACCTAAGAATAGATGTTTTCCGTTCTTCAGGAAACGGTGGACAAAGTGTTAATACTACTGACTCTGCAGTAAGGGTTACACATATACCAACAGGAGAAGTTGTATCTTGTCAAGATGGAAAATCACAATTAAAAAATAAAGAGCAAGCTATAAAAATATTAAAGGCTAGACTTTATGATAAAGCAGTTGCTGCACAAAACAAAGAAATATCAGCTGAAAGAAAGAGTCAGGTTGGTACTGGGGATAGATCTGAAAGAATAAGAACTTATAACTTCCCTCAAGGGAGAGTAAGTGATCATAGAATCAACTTAACATTATATAAATTAGATGCATTTTTAGATGGAGATTTAACAGAAATGATAGATGCATTAATAACTGTTGATCAAACAGAAAAAATGATGTCTTTATAATTAAATAAAATAAAAATCCCTATTTTAAATAGGGATTTTTTGTAAGTGAAAATTGTTATTCTCTAGTATTGGAATAATGATAATTTGTTGTACATAAAATTAGAACAAATTAACTAAATACTAGGGGGTAAAAAATTGATTGAAATAACATTAATAGGATTAATATCTGGAGTTATAGGAACTGGATTAGGAGGTATTATTTCTACTGTTTTTAGAAAAAATGTTAATAGGTATTTAAGCTTTTGCATGGGAATATCAGGAGGTATTATGCTATCTGTAGTAGTATTTGACCTTCTTAAAGAAGCTATGGCAGAAGCAGGGGTTTTAAATACAATTATATTTGTATTTGTTGGAGCTATAGCTACAATGTTAATAAAAAACAAGTTAGAAATTCATTCGAAATTTAATGCTGGATATCTAATATTTTTAAGTATACTGTTACATAACTTACCAGAAGGATTGGCTATAGGATCTTCTTTTGTAGCTACACAAAATTTAGGAATAAAATTGGCTATTGTAATAGGAATTCATAATATACCAGAAGGATTAGCAATGGCTTTAAGCTTAGTTGGAAATAAAATGAGTACATTTAAAGTTATAATGCTTACAGTTTTGGCAGGTATTCCTATGGGAGTGGGAAGTTTTTTAGGCGCTTATTTTGCAGATATGTGCAATTCAATGATAGGTGCTTTTTTAGCTATAGCAGCAGGGACTATGATGTATGTGGTATTAGAAGAAATTTTGCCTTCTACAAAATCTATTTTCACAATTATAGGTTTTTTAGTAGGTATTTTAATAGTAAGCTATATATAAACTTAATATAAAGGAAGGTATACTAATGATAAAAACAATGATAAGTAATATTGATGAAGCTAATATAGATAAAGAAGAAATAAAAAAACATGCAAATTTATTAGCAGAAGGAAAAACAGTTATTTTCCCTACAGAAACAGTATATGGATTAGGGGCAAATGCCTTAGATGAAGATGCAGTTAAAAAGATATATGAAGCAAAAGGAAGACCTAGTGATAATCCTTTAATTGTACATATATGTGATGAAAATGAAATTGATCATCTTGTAACTGATATAAATGAAAAAGCAAGAAAATTAATGAAAAAGTTCTGGCCAGGTCCTTTAACTATGATATTTAACAAAAAGGATATAATTCCTCAAAGAACAAGTGGAGGATTAGATACTGTAGCAATAAGAATGCCATCAGACCCCATAGCTAGAGAAGTTATAAAGCAATCTGGGGTACCAATTGCAGCTCCGTCTGCAAATATATCAGGACGTCCATCTCCTACAAAAGGTAAACACGTATGTGAGGAAATGAGTGGAAGAGTTTCTGGGATTATAGTTGGTGGAGATTGTGACTTTGGATTAGAATCTACGGTTGTGGATATGACATCTGAAAAACCTATGATACTAAGACCAGGAAGTGTCACAAAGGAACAAATGGAAGCTATAATAGGAGAAGTACTGGTAGATCCATCTATAGAAGGTAAGGCAGATGCAAAAAAAGCTAAAGCACCAGGGATGAAATATACTCACTATTCTCCAAATGGGGATGTTTATATTATTAGAGGTGAAGAAGAAAAAGTTATAGAAAAAATAAACGACTTGATAGAAGAAAAAGAAAAGAATGGATTAAAATGTGGAGTTATGTGCATAAATAAACATGCAGACTTGTATAAAGGTTATGTAATAAAATTAGGAGATAACCTTGAAGAAGTTGCTGCCAATCTTTTTGATTCTCTTATAGAAATGGATAAAAAAAATATAGATGTAATTTATTCTGAAGCATTTACAACTGAGGGAGTAGGTAGAGCTATAATGAATAGACTTATGAAATCAGCTGGATATAAAGTTATAGATTTATAAAATTTAAATTATATAAAATAGTTGTCAGAATTAGATGCAAAAAAGGTAAAACTTTGGTATAATATAAAATTAAGTATAAATCTATCATAAGAATTTGTTGGAGGTATTGGACCATGAAAATAGGCTTAGGTAGTGATCACGGTGGATATAATTTAAAGGAAGAAATAAAAAAACACTTAGAGTCAAAGGGAATTGAATGCGTAGACTTTGGAACTGAAAATGGAGTAGATTCAGTTGACTATCCTATATATGGAGAAAAGGTTGCCAAAGCTGTTGTTAGTAAGGACGTAGACTATGGGATATTATGTTGCGGAACAGGTATAGGAATATCGTTGGCTGCAAATAAAGTTAAAGGAATTAGATGTGCTGTTGTTTCAGACACATTTTCTGCTAAGATGTCAAAAGCACATAATAATGCAAACATGTTATCTCTAGGAGAAAGAGTAATAGGAAAAGGACTAGCTCTTGAAATAGTTGATGCATGGATAAATACTGAATTTGAAGGCGATAGACATTTAAGAAGAGTAAATATGTTAAATGACATAGAAGAAAATAATTAGGAGGCTTACATAATGAATAAAGTAGTAGTTGCAGATCATCCATTAATACAACACAAGTTAACTTTAATGAGGGATAAAAATACGGGATCTAAAGACTTTAGAGAACTTTTAACAGAAATAACAATGCTTATGGGATATGAAATAACAAGAGAATTACCTCTAGAAGAAGTAGAGATAGAAACTCCTGTTGTAAAAACTAAAGCTAAAATTATAGCTGGTAAAAAACTTGGTATAGTTCCTATATTAAGAGCTGGATTAGGGATGGTAGATGGGCTTGTAAACTTAGTGCCTGCTGCAAAAGTAGGACACGTAGGATTATATAGAGATCCAGAAACTTTACAACCAGTAGAATATTACAGCAAATTCCCACAAGATATACATGAGAGAGAAATGATAGTAGTTGACCCAATGTTAGCAACTGGTGGTTCTGCTGTTGCAGCTATAGATGTATTAAAAAGAGATGGAGCTAAGACTATAAAATTAGTTAACTTAGTTGCTTCTCCAGAAGGTATAGCAGAAGTTCATAAGTATCACCCAGATGTAGATATATATGTAGCTAGTATAGATGAGAAATTAAATGATCATGGATATATAGTTCCAGGATTAGGAGATGCTGGAGATAGATTATTTGGAACTAAGTAATTAAATATAGAAATAAAGGTATCTATAAACTTATAGGTACCTTTTTGAATTTTTACAAATGAGAAAAAATTGTAGATTTTACAGAAAATACTGATTTTAAATTATAATAACTAATAAAATTATAAAAATTTTTATAAAATTTATTATAATTTATTTAAAAAAAATGTAATTATTTGTAGAAAAATTTTCATAAAAGGTATAATATTAATATATACTGTATACATATTACTAACGTTTTCTAATTCATGTAAATGAATATGGAATATAAATTTTGTATGCAAAAATATGCATAAATACTAATATTAATGAGGATTATATTTAATAAGATTATTTTGATGTTTAAAATAATTAAAAATCTATAAAAAGTGAAATTTTGAATAATTGAAAAATAATTATTCAAAATTTACACAAAATAGAAAAAACAGAAATTTTAAAATCAATATTAGGTATTGATAAAATTTTTTAAAAGAAATATAATAATAAAATATAATTTAGAATTAAAATATTCATATTTCAAACGAAAAAATATTAGATGCATATTTATAGGTTATTCAACCAAAACAAATCACGATAGTGAGGGATTTATCTATGGATGATAAAAGAAAAAAATATATGCAAGCTCTTAGTATGCTTTCTTTAGTAAGTCAAGTAGGACTAATGATAATAATACCTATTTTAGGCTGTGCTTTTTTAGGAAAGTACTTAGATGATAAATTTGGAACAAGCCCGTTATTATTACTAATATTTCTTGTATTAGGCATAGGCGGAGCTTTTAGTGGAGTTTACAAAACTCTTATTGTATATGCTAAAAGGAAGTGATTAAATGAATAGTACTTTAGAAAAACAAATACGAGACGTAAATAAAGGTGTAGTCATAATTGATTTAATCGCAGCAATTCTAATTATTTTTTTGTCAAACTCTATAAAGGAAATGCTTACAGGTCTTTTGTTTGGAAGTTTAATAGCGGTTTTAAATTTTAGGCTATTAGCTATATCACTGCAAAAGTCAGTAACATATGCTCCTACGAAAGCTCAAATCTACTCAACGAGTAGGTACATAATAAGGATGTTTATAATGGCTGTGGTGTTGTATGTTTCAGCAGTTTCACCACACATAAGTATTATTGGAACTACCATAGGCTTATTGAGCACTAAGTTTTCTATATTAGGTAAAAGAGTAGTAATAGATAAACTTAAAAGAAAGGAGGCGTAAGTATGAGTCAAGCTAAATTTATACTATATGTTGGAAACTTTAAATTAAGTGATACAGTTATTACAAGTTGGCTAATATTAGCAGGTCTTGCTTTAGTATCTTATTTACTAACTAGAAACTTAAAGAAAGTCCCAACAAGTAAAGTACAAATATTTTTAGAATTTGTAGTAGGTGGATTTGATAAATTTGTAAAAGACACTATGGGTCCAACTGCAGTAAAAGAGTTACCTTTTATAGTGCCGTATTTAGGTAGTTTATTCTTATTCTTTGCAGTTTCAAACCTTATAGGACTATTAGGATTTAGATCTCCTACAACAGATTTAGATACTACACTAGCATGGGCACTAATAACATTCTTTATGATTTATTATGCAGGTGTGAAGAAAAAAGGTATGGGTATGTTCAAAGAATTACTTGAGCCAATACCATTACTATTACCACTTAATATAATAGGTGAGTTAGCAAAACCTATATCATTAAGTTTCCGTCCATTTGGTAATATACTTGGAGGATCTGTTATCATGGCGTTGTTATATCAATTCTTAGGGTTTGTATCAACATCATTAACAGGAATAAATATACCTTTTGGACAATTAATAATACCAGTACCACTACATTTATACTTTGATATATTTGCTGGTATACTACAAGCGTTCATATTCATAATGCTTACAATGGTATTTGTATCAAATGCTACAGAGTAATTGATATGTAAAATAAAAAATAATAAATAAAAATTAATTTAAATTTTAAGGAGGAAACAATCATGGAAATGGCTATATTATTAGCAGGTTCAGCTATAGGAGCAGGTATCGCAGTTGCAACAGGTATAGGAGCAGGAATAGGACAAGGATTCGCTGCAGGTAAGGCTGCTGAGGCAGTTGGTAACCAACCAGAAGCTAAAGGAGAAATAACTCAAACAATGTTACTAGGAGCTGCAGTTGCAGAGTCTTCAGCAATATATGGTTTAGTTGTAGCTATAATACTTCTATTCGCTAATCCATTCAAAGCAATGTTAAAATAATTTAAAGATAAGTTATCATGAGTAGGAGGTGGGGTAACCATCTCCTAATTACGAATTGTGATTAGTAGAAAGGAGGAACAAGGATGTTTGAATTAAAACCACTAATTGGAGTATCATATGAATTATTATTCCAGTTAATAAATACATTCTTAGTGTTTGTTATTTTAAAGAAACTTTTATTTAAACCTGTTTTAGGAATAATAGAAGCTAGACAAAAAGATATTCAAACAAACTTAGCTCAAGGAGAGAAAACAAAATCTGAGGGTGAAAAGTTCAAAAAAGAATACGAAGAAAAATTAAGCTCTGCTAAAGATCAAGGGCAAGAAATAATAAAACAAGCTACTTTAAGAGCAGAGAAGAAATCAGAGGAAATAATATCTACAGCTAAAAACGAAGCTACAAGCATAAAAGAAAAAGCTAGTAAAGATATAGCACAAGAAAGACAAAAAGTTATGAATGAAGTTAAAGATGATATATCTTCAATAGCTTTACTTGCAGCATCTAAGGTTATAGAAAGTGACCTAGACAAGTCTAAGCATGAAAAGCTAATAAATGACTTTATAAAAGAGGTAGGCGAAGCTCAATGATAAATATAGTTTCAAGTAGATACGCTGAAGCCTTATTCCAAGTTGGAGAAGAGTCTAACTCAACTGAAAAGCTATATGATGAGCTAAAGGCTGTAGTAGATATAATAATAGAAAACAATGAATTCGAAAATATATTAAAATCTCCTATCATATCAAAAGAAGATAAGAAGAATTTAATAAACAATATATTTGGAAAACAAATAGATAAAGAAATGTTAAATTTCTTAAAAATATTAGCAGATAAAGATAGATTATCTTGTTTAGCTGATATAAAAGAAGCTTACAAAGCTTTATTAAATAATAAAAATAATATCTTAGAAGGAGTTGTTATAACAGCAGTTCCTATGGAAGGAAGCGAACTTAATGCGCTTCAAGCGAAACTTTCAACTAAGTATAATAAAACAGTTATTCTAAAAAATGAAATAGACAAGTCTGTTTTAGGTGGAGTCCTAGTTAGACTTGGAAATGAAGAGATAGATGGAACCGTTAAGTATCGTTTAGATAAAATGAAGGAACAACTATCTCAAGTAATATCTTAGGAGGGCGGTGAACCCATGAATTTAAGACCAGAAGAAATAAGTGCTATAATAAAAGAGCAAATAAAAAGCTACGAAAATAAAGTAGAGTTAACAGATACAGGAAGTGTTTTAAAAGTTGGGGACGGTATAGCTAGTGTTTACGGATTAGAAAAGGCTATGGCTGGTGAATTATTAGAGTTCCCAGGTAAAGTATACGGAATGGCTCTTAACCTTGAAGAAGAAATGGTAGGGGCAGTTATACTAGGTGATGACTCTGGAATAAAAGAAGGAGACATCGTAAAAAGAACAGGTAATATAGTTCAAGTTCCAGTTGGGGACGTTATGATAGGAAGAGTTGTAAACTCTTTAGGTCAACCAGTTGATGGAAAAGGACCTATAAAAGCTGATAAATTCAGACCCGTTGAATCAGAAGCTACTGGAATAATGGCAAGAAAATCAGTTCATGAGCCATTACAAACAGGAATAAAAGCTATCGATGCCATGATACCAATAGGTAAAGGACAAAGAGAGCTAGTTATAGGTGATAGACAAACAGGTAAAACATCTATATGTATAGATACAATACTTAACCAAAAAGGTAAAGATGTTGTATGTATATATGTTGCAATAGGACAAAAACGTTCAACAGTTGCACAAGTTGTTAACACATTAGAAAAAGGTGGAGCAATGGATTACACAATAGTAGTTTCTGCTACTGCATCTGAATCTGCACCACTTCAATTCTTAGCACCATATGCAGGAGTTGCTATGGGAGAAGAATTCATGTTTAATGGAAAACATGTATTAATAGTATATGATGACTTAACTAAGCATGCCGTTGCATACAGAGAAATGTCATTATTACTTAAGAGACCACCAGGACGTGAAGCTTACCCTGGGGATGTATTCTACTTACACTCAAGATTATTAGAAAGAGCAGCAAAATTATCAGACGAATTAGGTGCTGGTTCAATAACTGCATTACCTATAATCGAGACTCAAGGTGGAGACGTTTCTGCTTATATACCAACTAACGTTATATCTATAACAGACGGACAAATATACCTTGTACCAGAATTATTCTACTCAGGAATAAGACCTGCAGTTGACCCTGGTATATCTGTTTCAAGGGTTGGTGGATCTGCTCAGATAAAATCAATGAAGAAGGTTTCAGGACCATTAAAACTTCTTTATTCTCAATATAAAGAACTTGCAGCATTCTCTCAATTCGGATCTGACTTAGATGAAGATACTAAGAAGAGACTTGCTCAAGGGGAAAGAATCGTTGAGGTTCTAAAACAAGGTGAGCATCAACCTATGGACGTTCAGAACCAAGTTGTAATGATATTTGCAGTTGTAAATAACTTATTAGAAGATATACCTGTAAATAACATAAGAAGATTCGAAACAGAATTATTAGAATTCGTAGATGCTAATTACCCACAAATAGGAGAAAAAATTCTTGCAAATGGTGATTTCACTCAAGAATTAACAAACGCTATAAACGATTTCAAAAAGAAATTTGTTATAGAAGCGTAATCCTTTTTAAAAAAAGGAGGTAACCCAATTGGCAGGAGCTGGAATGAAAGAAATCAAAGTTCGTATTGCTAGTGTTGAAAATACTAAGCAAATAACTAAAGCTATGGAATTAGTTGCTTCTTCTAAATTTAGAAAAGCTAAGGAAAGAGCTGAAAGTTCTAAGCCGTATTTCAATACTTTACAAGAAGCTGTACAAAATATAGCTAAGAATACGAGTGGAGTTAAAAGTGAATTTCTCAAAGAAAGAGAAGTTAAAAATAAATGTTATATAGTTATAGCTGGAGATAGAGGTCTTGCTGGTGGATACAATTCAAATGTTTTTAAAACATTAATTGCAGAAACAGAAGGTTTCAATAATGTAAAAGTTATAACTATAGGAAAAAAAGCTAAAGAGTTTGTTAGCAAAAGATCATTTGATTTAATAGGAACAATAGGTTCTGTTGAAGATATTGAATATGAAGAAATAATGCAAATATCTAAACAAATAATGGATTTATATCAAAACGGTGATATAGATGAAGTTAAATTAATATATACAGAGTTTGTTTCAGCATTAAGTCAAGAGCCAAGAATATCTAAGTTATTACCGATAGCT
The DNA here is from genome assembly GCF_000953675.1 of Paraclostridium sordellii. Classification (NCBI taxonomy): domain Bacteria; kingdom Bacillati; phylum Bacillota; class Clostridia; order Peptostreptococcales; family Peptostreptococcaceae; genus Paraclostridium; species Paraclostridium sordellii. Next base: position 143,461 of record NZ_LN679998.1, read on the forward strand.
ATAGATACAGACAAAGCTCAAGATAAAGAGAAGAAAAGTGGAGCAGCAGTTCAATACTTACCTTCTGCAGATGCTGTACTTGGTTTCATAGTGCCTAAATATGTATCTGGAAGTATATATGGTGGTATAGCTGAATCTTATGCTTCAGAGCAAGCAGCAAGAAGAACAGCTATGGAATCAGCGACAGACAATGCTAATGAAATGATATCTAATTTAGAGTTACAATACAATAGAGCAAGACAAGCTGCGGTTACTCAAGAAATATCTGAGATAGTTGCAGGAGCTTCTTCAGCTCAATAATAAGGAGGTTAGGACATGGCAAACTTAGGTAAAATAGTTCAGGTTATCGGTCCAGTAGTTGACGTAAAGTTCAATGATGAAAAAAGCTTACCTAATCTATTAAATGCGTTAGAGATAAAGCACGGAGATAAGAAAATAGTTATAGAGGTTGCGCAACACGTTGGTGATGATACTGTAAGATGTATATCAATGAGTTCTACAGACGGACTTGTAAGAGGAATGGAAGTTGTTGATACAGGAGCAGCTATAAGTGTACCTGTAGGAGATGAAACTTTAGGAAGAATATTCAACGTATTAGGTGAGCCAGTTGATGGTAAGGCAGCTCCAAAGGATGCTCCTAAAAGCCCAATACATAGAGAAGCACCAGCATTTGATGAATTAAAGCCAGGTGTTGAAATACTAGAAACTGGTATAAAAGTTGTTGACTTATTAGCACCATACCTAAAAGGTGGTAAAATCGGTCTATTCGGTGGAGCCGGAGTTGGTAAAACAGTTCTTATACAAGAACTTATAAACAACATAGCTACTCAACATGGTGGTATATCAGTATTCGCAGGTGTTGGAGAGAGAACAAGAGAAGGTAACGACCTTTACGGAGAAATGAGTGAGTCTGGAGTTATAAACAAGACAGCTCTAGTATTCGGACAAATGAATGAGCCACCTGGAGCAAGAATGAGAGTTGCTTTAACTGGTCTTACAATGGCTGAATATTTCAGAGATCAAGAAGGACAAGACGTTTTATTATTCGTAGATAATATATTCCGTTTCACTCAAGCAGGATCTGAGGTTTCTGCACTTCTTGGACGTACTCCATCAGCAGTTGGATACCAACCAACATTAGCTACAGAGATGGGTAGATTACAAGAGAGAATAACATCTACAAATAAAGGGTCTATAACATCAGTTCAGGCTGTATATGTACCTGCCGATGACTTAACTGACCCAGCACCAGCTACAACATTCACACACTTAGATGCTAAAACAGTTTTATCTAGACAAAAAGCTTCTCTAGGTATATTCCCAGCTGTTGACCCATTAGAGTCTACATCTAGAGTACTTGACCCAGCAGTAGTTGGTAAAGAGCATTATGAAGTAGCGATATCTGTTCAATCTATACTTCAAAAGTATAAAGAACTTCAAGATATAATCGCTATACTTGGTATGGACGAATTATCTGATGAAGATAAGATGACAGTTAACAGAGCTAGAAAGATAGAGAGATTCTTATCTCAACCTTTCACAGTTGCTGAACAGTTCACAGGATTTGAAGGTAAATATGTTCCTGTAAAAGAAACTGTAAGAAGTTTCAAAGAAATATTAGAAGGTAAGCATGATGATTTACCAGAATCAGCATTCTTATTCGTAGGAAGTATAGAAGAGGCAGTTGCAAAAGCGAAGGAGAGTAGATAATAATGGCAAGCGAATTTGCGGTTAAAATTGTTACTCCTGAAAAAGTCTTCTATGAAGGACAAACGGAAATGATAATAGTTAGAACAACTCAAGGAGATAGAGGTATATTAAAAAACCATAGACCCTTAGTTGCTGGATTATCAGATGGAACTTTAAAGATAAAAAAAGAAGGCAAATATAAAGAAGCAAAAGTTTCTGGAGGATTCATACAAGTTGAAAAAGAACAAGCTGTTGTTCTAACTGAATCTGCAGAATGGTTATAAACAAAAAGACTAGAGTTTAACTCTAGTCTTTTTTTAGTTTTTAAACCACTATAAATAAAAAAATATATTATAGTGGAACTATTAAAAAATGAAAATATGTAATAGTATGATATTATAGATAAAACTTAATCTATTTAAATCAACTGAATATATTTGATGATTCGTAATAAAATAATACTAATGTATCAATTGGAGGCGTAGATGAATATATTTGGAATTGGAATTGATATAGCAGAAATATATAGAATAAAAGATATACTAGAAAAAAATAATAGGTTTATTAATAAGATTTTTACAGAAAATGAGAGAAAGTATTTTGAAAGTAAAAATTTTAGGGTAGAAACTATAGCAGGGAACTTTGCAGCTAAAGAGGCTATAAGCAAAGCGTTAGGAACAGGCATAAGAAATTTTGAATTTAAAGATATAGAAGTTATTAGAGATGAAAAAGGAAAACCTATAGTTAAAACTTATAATAATCTAGAGAAAATTTGCATAGATTATAATGTTTTAGAAATAAAAGTTTCCATATCTCATAGTGATAATTACGCAGTAGCTAATGCTATTGTAATAGTTAAGGAGTGATTTAAATGAAAACTAAAAAAGCAAAAGATATAATGACTACTAATGTCAAAGTAGCAAAAGAAACAGATACTATAAGTGATATAGCAAATACTCTTATCTCAGAAAAGATAGGTGGATTACCAGTTGTTGATGAAAATAATAAGGTTGTAGGAATTATTTCAGAGACAGATATAATGAAAAAAGAAAAATATATAAACCCTCCAGAATACATAACATTTTTACAAGGACTTATATATTTAGATGACTTTAAAAAAATGGAGCATGATATAAAAGATGTAGCAGCAACACAAGTTAAAGACTTAATGTCAACAGATGTTGTCAAGGTTCATGAAGATGATACATTTGACGATGTAGCAAACATTATGATAAAAAAATCAGTAAATAGAGTTCCTGTAGTGGATCAAAATAATAAGATAAAAGGAATAATATGTAGATACGATATAATTAAATCTATGTATGAAAATTAGCATATAAAGCCTTAGGAGGTGCTATGTGAGGTATAAGTGGACTATAGTTATAGTTTTAATGATTGTTTTGACTTCTACAATAATAGGTTGTGAAAAGAAAAAATTAACTAAGGAAGAAGCCTATAAAAACTTTCAAGATAAAATATCTAAAATGGAATATTATAAATGTAGAGCAGATATAGAGGTTTTAGGTAATAAAAGTTCACAAAAATATTCACTGATGCATGAATATAAGGGTTCAGGAAATTTTAAATTACAGGTGATAGAGCCTAAACATTTAAAAGGGAAAACTATAGAGTATAGAAAAGACAAGATAATTGTTACTAATCCAGAAATAAAAGACAAACTGATTATCCCAAATGTAGGGAAAGATAGTCAGCATTTATTCATAGGGGATTTTATAGAAAATTATCTGCAAGGGGAAGAGATAAAAATTGACATGAAGGATGGATACTTAATACTTATGGTATTTATACCTGGTAACACTAAATATTTCAGCAAGCAGATACTTTATATAGATTCTAAAACAAATTATCCTGCTAAATTAGAAATATTGGATCAAGAGGGGAATAATCGATTTATAGTAAATTATTCTGATTTTGAGTACAAAAAATAGCGAGGAGATAGAAAAATGAGTAATAGTATAACAGCTTCTACATGGGCAGAGATAAATCTAGATAATATAAAATTTAATTTAAAAAATATAAAAAGTTTATTAAAGAAAGATACCAAGGTTTGTGGTGTAGTTAAGGCTAATGCATATGGACATGGGGCAGTTCAAATATCAAAATTATTAGAAAGAGAAAATGTAGATTACTTAGCAGTTTCTAGATTAGAAGAAGCTTTAGAATTGAGAGAAAATGGAATCTCTATTCCTATATTATGTTTAGGATATGTACCAGAATGTTCTTTAGAAGATGCTGTGGTAAATGATATAAGTTTAACTGTATTTTCTTATGAAACTGCATCTATTGTAAATGAATTTGGAAAAAAGCATAATAAATTAGGTAAAATTCATATAAAAATAGATACGGGAATGGGTAGGATAGGTCTAAAAGTAAATGATGAATCGGTTGATGAAATAATAAAAATTAATAGTTTAGATAATTTACTTATAGAAGGGATTTTTACTCATTTCGCTACAGCGGATGAAAAGGATAAAACTTATACTTATAGCCAAGCACAAAAATTCAATACTATAATAAATAGATTGGAGAACCTAGACATAGAAATTCCTATTAAACATGTTTCAAATAGCGCAGCCATTATGGAATGCAGAGATTTAAACTTTAATATGGTTAGATGCGGAATAATACTTTATGGACATTATCCTTCAGATGAAGTAAATAAAGAAGTTTTAAATATAAAGCCAGCTATGACATTAAAATCAAGAGTATCATACATAAAAGAATTATCAGCGAATATGGGAATAAGCTATGGATTAAAATATAAAACTAAATTAAATGAAAGAATAGTCACTATACCTATTGGGTATGCAGATGGATTTACAAGGATGCAAAAAAATCCTAAAGTATATATAAAAAATCAAGAATTTGATGTTGTTGGAAGAATATGCATGGATCAATGTATGGCAAAAATAGATAAAGAAATTGACATAAAAATTGGCGATGAGGTTATAATATTCTCTGAGAGCAAAAATCAATGTGTAGAGAAACTTGCTAATGATCTAGGGACAATTAATTATGAAATTCTATGCATGGTTGCAAGAAGAGTTGAACGTGTTTATATGGAAAGAAATGCAATTGTACAACGAGATAATTATTTGATAAAATAAAGATGAAGGTATACTCTAGGAGGCGATGTTGTGCGCAATATTGGTAAGGAAAAAATTGTATTTAATTTACCTGATTCTCTGATCTCAGAAGTAGATCATATAGTTCAAATAGAGAATACTAATAGAGAAGACTTTGCAAAGGCTGCTTTTCAATTCTACATTACTCAAAAGAAAAAATTTGATCTGAAAGAGTCCATGATAAAAGGATACAAAGAAATGGGTCAAATAAATTTAACTTTAGCCGAGCTAGGAATGACAAATGAGGTATCTTCTGATGATGACCTTGAAGGGATTATAGCTCAAGGTGAGTTCTAATAGTTTAGATATCAAACGCGGATATTTATATTATGCAGATTTAAGCCCTGTTGTTGGATCTGAACAAGGTGGTATAAGACCAGTACTCATAATACAAAATGATATAGGTAATAAATACAGTCCAACAGTTATAGTTGCAGCTATAACATCTCAAATAAACAAGGCAAAATTACCAACTCATATAGAAATAAGTTCTAATGAGTATGGGCTTAATAAAGATTCCGTTATTCTCTTAGAACAAATTCGAACGATAGATAAAAAAAGATTGAGAGAAAAGATAGGTTATCTAGATGAATGTATGATGGAAAAAGTAAATAATAGTCTATTAATTAGTTTAGGATTATTTCAACTTTAATTAAATTATTGATATAAGGGTTACCTATATCGATAATTTTTTTTGCTTTTTTAAGCAAAAAAAATGCAAAAAGTGATATAATAATATGGAATTGGTATGGTACATATGAAAAAGTACATAATATAGAGTCAGTAGTTTTATTCATAAATACAAGGAGGTAATTACATGAGAGACCATAAAGTATTAAATGGAATCGCACGTAACATAAGAAAAGATATCGTTACTATGATACATGGTTCTAAGTCTGGACATCCTGGAGGGTCATTATCTGCAGTTGAGATATTAACAGCACTTTACTTTGATGAAATGAACGTAGATCCTAGAAATCCAAAGAAAGAAGATAGAGATAGATTTGTATTATCAAAAGGACATGCAGCTCCAGTTTTATATTCAACTTTAGCTGAAAAAGGTTACTTTGATAAAAGTGAATTAAACTCACTAAGAAAAATAGGAGCTATGCTACAAGGACACCCAGATATGAAAGGAACTCCTGGAGTGGAGATGTCTACTGGTTCGTTAGGACAAGGTTTTTCTGTAGCTAGTGGTATGGCTATGGCATCAAAATTAGATAATGCTCCATGGAGAGTTTATACAGTACTTGGAGATGGAGAAGTACAAGAAGGTATAGTATGGGAAGCTGCAATGAGTGCTGCTCATTATAAATTAGATAACTTAGTAGCGTTTTTAGACTACAATGGATTACAAATAGATGGACAAGTAGAAAATGTAATGAATATAGGTCCTATAGGATCTAAATTTAAAAGCTTTGGATGGAACGTTATAGAAATAGATGGTCATGATTTTGATCAAATATTTGCTGCTCTTGATATGGCTAAAGAGACAGTAGGAAAACCTACTATGATAATAGCTAAAACTGTAAAAGGTAAAGGTGTATCATTTATGGAGAATAATCCAGGATGGCATGGAAATGCTCCAAGTGATAGTGATTTAGAAAAAGCATTAGCAGAATTAGGAGGTTCAGATAATGAGTAATATAGCAACTAGAGAAGCATATGGAAAAGCCCTAGTAAAATTAGGACAAGTAAATGATAATGTGGTTGTTTTAGATGCAGATTTATCTAAATCTACAAAAACAAATGACTTTTCAAAATCATTTCCTGATAGATTCTTTAATATGGGGATAGCTGAACAAAACCTAATAGGTGCTGCTTGTGGATTAGCAGCAGCAGGAAAAATACCTTTTGCAAGTAGTTTTGCTATGTTCGCAACAGGAAGAGGATTTGAAGTTATAAGAAACTCTGCATGCTATCCAAAATTAAATGTAAAAGTATGTGCAACTCATGCAGGTATAACAGTTGGAGAAGATGGTGGATCACATCAAAGTGTTGAAGACATAGCTATAATGAGATCTATACCAAATATGACAGTTATAGTTCCAGCTGATGGAATGGAAACAGAACAAGTTATATTTGAAGTAGCTAAATATAATGGACCTGTTTATGTTAGACTTGGAAGATCTGCAGTGCCTACTATAAATGAAGAAAACTATAAGTTTGAAATAGGTAAAGGCGTAGTTGTTAGAGAAGGAAATGATGCAACTATAATAGCTTGTGGTATGATGGTTAATGAAGCTATATTAGCACATGAAGAATTAAAAGCTGAAGGTATAAATGTAAGAGTTATAAATATGCCTACAATAAAGCCTATAGATTCAGAATTAATAATAAAAGCAGCTAAAGAAACTAAAGCTATAGTAACAGCTGAAGAACACAGTATAATAGGTGGACTAGGATCAGCAGTTAGTGAAGTTGTTAGTGAAGAGTGCCCAGTTATAGTTAAAAAAGTTGGAGTTAAAGATGTATTTGGGCAATCAGGTACTCCAAAAGAATTATTAAAAGCATATGGATTAACATCTGAAGAATTAGTTAAAGCTGTTAAGGAAGCTATATCTAAATAGATAATTTAATATATAATATATAGCCATAAACTTATATCTTACATAAGTTTATGGCTTTTTTAGTTTCGCAGCAAAAACTCTTCTATATTTAAAATATAAACATATATTTATAGGGGAGGTGATATGGATGAAGGTAAAGTTTAATATTAGAGGTGTAATTTATGGCATTGTAGCTTTAATCTTAGTCATAGGAGGATTTATTTTTATTCCTAAGATGTTTATGGAAGATTCAAAACCAGTAGACTATATAGTTCTATCGAAAAATGAAATTCCTGAAAAAATTCTAGACATCATGGGAAAATATACTGATGAAGAACGAGCTTTAGCTGTAAAAATTGATAATAAAATATATGTAATAGTTACTAGGGGTAAAGATAAAGAAAAAGGAATAGAAATGGATTCTATAAAGTTGAAAAGAGAAGATGATAAAAATGTTATGCAAGTAAATGTTGTACATAAAAATAAAGAGGATTCACATCCATATATAGTCGTTGAAACAAGTTTAAAAGAATTACCTGATAGAATTGAATTGAACTCAAAATAAAAATATATAAAGCACTAAATAAAAAATATTTAGTGCTTTATATATTTTCGATTACTTTAATAAAACTTACATTATTTACATCATATAGGTAAAACTAAATATCAAAATAGATTATATGAGGTGAATAAATGTTTAATTTAGATAAATTTAAGCTAGATGTATCGAAATTAAAATATAAATTTAATTTAGATTATATGAATTTTAATTCAACAGAAGATATAGAACCAGAAAGAGAAATAATTGGACAAGAAAGAGCTGTTCAGGCTTTAAAGTTTGGGTTGAGCATGAAAAGGAAAGGTTACAATATATATGCTTCGGGATGTAGTGGAACGGGAAGAAATAGTTACACTAATATGCTTATAAATGAGGTTAAGGGAAGTAGCAAAAATATAAAAGACTGGGTTTATGTTTATAATTTTAAAAATCAAAATGAGCCGATATCTTTATCTTTTAACTGTGGTAATGGGAAATGTTTTAAAAACGATATAGAAGATATAGTGGAAAAGCTAAAAGATGAAGTTCCTAAAATATTTAGTACAAAAGAATATGAATATCATAATAGGTTATTAATGACGGAGTTAGAAAGTAATATACAACAGATAATAGATGAATTGAATAAAGTAGCTATGGTAAAAGGATTTAGGTTTGAAGTAACTGAACGAGGGTTGATAAGTATTCCTATAAAGGAGGATGGAAATATACTATCTGAAGAAGAGATTGGAAACTTAACACCTCAGGAAATAAAACATATAAGAGAAGAAGGTATTAAGTTAAATCAAGAAAGTAAAGATTTTATAAATCATATTAAGCAATGTGAAGATTCATATAAAGAAAAGCTTGAGGAGCTAGATAAAAATGTAGGTAAAAGTTTAGTTGGATTTTATAAATCATATTTAATAGATAAATATAATGGAGATAAAAAAGTTGAAGCTTATATAAATGATTTATGCGAAGATGTAGTTAAAAATATAAGTAAGTTTAAAGTAATAGGAGAGGATTCATCTCAAAATCCTATGGCATTACTTGGTATTATGGGGCCAAAAAATGATAATAAATTTTTCATAAGATATTATGTGAACTTATTAATCGATAATAGTGACTGTAAAGAGGGAATGGTTATAAATGAAACTAACCCTACTTATTACAATTTGACAGGAGCTGTTGACTATAAAAATGAAATAGGATCATTAACTACAAACTTTATGGAAATAAAACCCGGATCATTACATAAAGCCAATGGTGGATTTATAATCATAAATGCAAAAGATTTATTAACTAATCCATTTTCTTGGGAATGTTTAAAGAGATCTTTAAAAACTGAAAAAATTACTATAGAATCTTTAAATAAACAATATGGACATTTAGCTACTTCTACATTAAAACCAGAACCTATAGACTTAGATATAAAAGTAATCTTAATTGGTGATTCATATATATATAACTTATTATATTCTTATGATGAAGATTTTAAAAACTTGTTCAAGATAGTTGCGGATTTTGATATAGAAATTAATAAAAATGATGAAAATATATATAAGATTGTAAAATTGATATCTAACCAATGTAGTGAAGGTGGATTAAAACATTTTGACAAAAAGGCAATAGAGAGAGTATTAGAATATAGTGCAAGGCTTAGTGATGATCAATACAAATTAACCGCTAGATTTAGCAAGATATTAGATTTAATATATGAAGCTGATGCTATTAGTAATAAAGATCATAAATATGTAACAGAAGAAGATATCCAAAATGCTATATGTCAAAGTAATTATAGAAATAATAAATATGAAGAAAAGTTAAATGAAATGTTTGAAGATGAAACACTGTTAATTGATTTAGATGGAGAAAAAGTAGGTCAAATAAATGGACTTGCAGTAATGGGAAATGGTGAATATAGATTTGGAAAACCATCTAAGATAACTGCATCAACTTATAAAGGAAGAAGTGGAATAATAAATATAGAGAGAGAAATTAAGAAAAGTGGAAGTATACATGATAAAGGAGTTTTAATATTATCTGGATATTTGGGAGAAAGATATGGTAAAGAGAAATCTTTATCAATATCAACTTCTATAACTTTTGAACAAAATTATTCAGGTGTAGATGGAGATAGTGCATCTAGTACTGAATTATATGCGATAATATCTAGTATAGCTAAAATTACTATAAAACAGTATATAGCTGTTACTGGGTCGGTAAGCCAAAAAGGCGAAATTCAACCTATTGGAGGGATAAACGAAAAAATAGAAGGATTCTTTGATGTGTGCAAGTTAAAAGGACTTAATGGAAAACAAGGGGTTATGATGCCAATACAAAATGTAAAAAATTTAATGTTAAAAGATGAAGTTATTGAAGCTGTAAAAAATGGGCAATTTAATATTTATGCTATATCCACTATAGAAGAAGGGTTAGGGATACTTACTGGTATGGATATAGAAGAAATAGATAGATGTGTTAATAAACAGTTAGAATTATATAGAAAATCAGAAGATAAAAAAGATGAAAAATAAATTTAAAATAGAGTAAATGTTTATTTACTCTATTTTATTATTTGGCTTTCAGTTATAACGTAGTCAAGTTGAGAATCATGATTTTCTTTTGGAATACAATCAAAAACTTGAAAATCGAAAGCTAAGCCTATAGTTACGGTGTCCTTGTGTAGTTTTTCTATAAATCTATCATAGAATCCTCCACCATATCCAAGTCTATATTTATTTTTATCAAAAGCTACTCCAGGAACTATTAAAACATCTATGGAATTTACACTACATTCTCGGATAAACTCTTCTTTAGGCTCCCTTATTCCATATGTTCCGATTTTAAGCTCTGAAGATAAGTCTTTAATTTCAGATGGAATTAAAGTTTTACTTTCTTTTTTTGTTATAGGAACTAAAACTTTTTTACCCAAGCTCATCAATTTAATTGCTAAATAATCAGTTTTAACTTCATTGTTAAAATCTAAGTAAATCATAATAGTAGATGCAGATTTAATTTGATTTAATGATAAAACTTTATTGACTATTTCATAAGATGAATTATTTACAAAATCAATAGAAGTATTTTTTCTGATATTTATAACTTTTTTTCTTAAAATATTTTTCAATAAAAACTCCTCCTAGCTAATGTGGTATAATATGGTATGATTTTTCTTGATAATTAGTCTAATATTTAAAAGGTAATATATCAAGAAAACTGGTGGTAGTAATAAAAATTACAAGAAAACATATACTATTAATGTAAATTATGTAAAGGAGATGCTATTTATGATATCTAAAAAAAGAGCCATAATTTATTCTATTGTACTCGTTGTTGCGACGGCCTTTATAACTTCTCAAGTTATTGGGTTTAAGTATAGAGAATATGGAAAAATAATAGGACTTGAAAAATCTATAAAAAAAGACTTTTACAAAGAAACTGATGAGAAAAATTTAACCAATGGAGCTTTAAAAGGAATGTTTGAAAGTTTAGATGATCCTTATTCTCAGTATTATACAAAAAGTGAATTTGAAAAACTTAAAGAACAGACTTCTGGGACATATGTAGGTATTGGAGTTGTAATTGGACCTGTAGAAAAGGATGATCTTATAACTGTAGTATCTCCTATAAAGGGATCTCCTGCTGAAAAAAGTGGAATAAAATCTGGAGATAAAATAGTTAAAGTAGATGGAAAGTTAGTCACATCAAAAGATATGGATAAAGCTATGAGCTTTATAAAAGGTAAGGCTGGAACTGATGTAAAACTTACTATAAAAAGAGATAATAAAACTATGGATGTAAATGTTAAAAGAAAAGAGATAGTTATGCAGACTATCGAGTACAAAGTTTTAGATAATGATATAGGATACATAAAAATATCTTCTTTTGATGAACATACATATGATGATTTTGAAAAAGCTTTAGAAAGTTTAAACAAAAAAGGTATAAAGGGATTAGTTTTAGATGTAAGAGATAATCCAGGAGGGTTATTAGATGTATGTGAAAATATAGCGGATGAAATATTACCTGAAGGAGATACAATAGTATCTGTAAAAGATAATAGCCATAAAGCTAAATATCTTAAGTCTGATAATAATAGACAATTGGATATACCTATAGCTATATTAATAAATGAAGGAAGTGCATCTGCATCTGAAATTCTTACAGGTGCCATAGTTGACAATGATAAAGGGGTAGCTGTTGGAACAACAACTTTTGGCAAAGGATTGGTTCAAACTGTTAGAGGTTTAAGAGATGGAACAGGATATAAACTTACAACAGCTCAATACTATACTCCTAATGGTAACTATATAAACAAGAAAGGTATAAAGCCTAGTATAGAGGAAAAAGATGAAAATAAACAACTAGAGGCAGCTGTAGATTGGGTAAATAAGCAAATAAATAAATAAAAAATAAAAACACGCAAATTTTCTTTTGCGTGTTTTGTATTATTGATTAATAGTTATAGAATAAGAAGCTATGAAGGTTTCTTTGTTAGGTAGTTTATTTATACCTAATTTATCTTTGAATATCTTAGTACTATCTATAGAATCAGCTATACCATACCAAGGTTCTATGCATAGAAATGGAGCTATAGAGTTAGATTCTTTGTAGTAAGGAGACCATATGCCTACAAATGGGAAACTTTCAAACTTAATATCTATAGATGAAGTGTTGTTTTTAGAACAGATAGATATTTTATTTATATTATCGTATATAAGTGCATCATTTTTAAATAATTCAGGTGTTAGATTTAATATATCAATACTTTTAACTTCTGACTTTTTAGATACAAAAGGACCTTCTAATGTATAATTATTTATATCCTTAGAGCATTCAAATTTTAAAAAATAATCATTGATAGATTCATTATCATAAAAAGGTATATTGAAAGCAGGGTGAGCACCTATTGAAAAATACATATCTTTATTTGACTTATTAAAAACTTTCCAATCAATATTAATAGTAGTGTCTACAAGTGTATACTTGATTGTTAACTCAAAGTCATAAGGGTAAACGGATTTCGTTTTTGAACAAGACTTAAGTATATACGTAATGGAATTTGTAGATTTATCTATTAAGTCAAATTCCATATCCCTAGCAAAACCATGTTGGCTCATGTTATATAATTTACTATCTATTATTGTTTCATTATCTTTAAGACGACCAACTATAGGGAAAAGTATAGGAGAATGTCTTCCCCAGAATTTACTATCACCATTCCATAAAAGTTCTTTATTTTCAGTCTTTGAATAAATATTGATTAATTCTGCACCTTTATTAGTAGTTTCGATAATTAGTTTGTTATTTTCTATTTTGTTCATGATTTTTACTCCTAAATAAAATATTTTGATAGTTACGTTTTCATTATATAATAAAAAATATTAAATAAAAATAATATAAATTTAAAAAAAAGATTGACTAAGTTAGAAATTGATGGTAAAGTATTACTTGTAAGAAAGACAATTAAGAACTTTGAAAATTAAACAGTAGGTTAATTATATAAATTCTTTTTTAAAGAATTAAACAACAAACAACCAAGCCAGATATTCAGATAATGATTAGCTGAGCGATGGACAACTTTTTAAATTATATTTGAGAGTTTGATCCTGGCTCAGGATGAACGCTGGCGGCGTGCCTAACACATGCAAGTCGAGCGAACCCTTCGGGGTGAGCGGCGGACGGGTGAGTAACGCGTGGGTAACCTGCCCTGTACACACGGATAACATACCGAAAGGTATGCTAATACGGGATAACATATGAAAGTCGCATGGCTTTTATATCAAAGCTTTTGCGGTACAGGATGGACCCGCGTCTGATTAGCTAGTTGGTAAGGTAACGGCTTACCAAGGCAACGATCAGTAGCCGACCTGAGAGGGTGATCGGCCACATTGGAACTGAGACACGGTCCAAACTCCTACGGGAGGCAGCAGTGGGGAATATTGCACAATGGGCGAAAGCCTGATGCAGCAACGCCGCGTGAGCGATGAAGGCCTTCGGGTCGTAAAGCTCTGTCCTCAAGGAAGATAATGACGGTACTTGAGGAGGAAGCCCCGGCTAACTACGTGCCAGCAGCCGCGGTAATACGTAGGGGGCTAGCGTTATCCGGAATTACTGGGCGTAAAGGGTGCGTAGGCGGTCTTTCAAGCCAGAAGTGAAAGGCTACGGCTCAACCGTAGTAAGCTTTTGGAACTGTAGGACTTGAGTGCAGGAGAGGAGAGTGGAATTCCTAGTGTAGCGGTGAAATGCGTAGATATTAGGAGGAACACCAGTAGCGAAGGCGGCTCTCTGGACTGTAACTGACGCTGAGGCACGAAAGCGTGGGGAGCAAACAGGATTAGATACCCTGGTAGTCCACGCCGTAAACGATGAGTACTAGGTGTCGGGGGTTACCCCCCTCGGTGCCGCAGCTAACGCATTAAGTACTCCGCCTGGGAAGTACGCTCGCAAGAGTGAAACTCAAAGGAATTGACGGGGACCCGCACAAGTAGCGGAGCATGTGGTTTAATTCGAAGCAACGCGAAGAACCTTACCTAAGCTTGACATCCCATTGACCTCTCCCTAATCGGAGATTTCCCTTCGGGGACAGTGGTGACAGGTGGTGCATGGTTGTCGTCAGCTCGTGTCGTG